>JAGLGQ010000066.1 GCA_023143935.1 Minisyncoccota bacterium | reverse complement strand
AATTTATTACAGCTAATACTCATTCTGATATTTTATTTTTTTCTACCAAAGGTAAGGTTTATAGAAATAAAATGTATGAATTACCAGAAGGAAAAAGAGCTACAAAGGGTAAATTTATTTCAAATTTTTTACCTTTAGATGATGGAGAATCTGTTACTTCTGTGGTGGCTCTTGATAAAAATTCAAAAGAAAATGTTGATTCTTTGATTATGGTTACTAAAAATGGAACTGTGAAAAAAACAGAAGCTAAAACTTTTTTTGAGGTAAGAGCTAGTGGTTTAATTGCAGTTAATCTTAAAGATGATGATGAGTTAATAGATGCAAGATTTATTTCAAAGGGAGATTCTGTAATATTAAATTCAAAAAATGGAAAGGCAATTCATTTTGATGAATCAAATTTAAGGGAAATGGGAAGAACTGCTGGGGGAGTGAGGGGTATTAAATTAGGAAAAGGTGATTGTGTTGTGTCGTTAGCTATTGTACCAAAAGAAAAGAGAGATATTGCAAAAATGCTTGTAATTACAAGAAATGGTTATGGAAAGCAAACAGCAGTAAAGGATTTTAAAATTCAAAATAGAGGTGGGTCTGGAATTAAGGCTGTAAAGGTAACAACAAAAACTGGAGATTTGGTGGGAGCGAAGGTTGTGTTTGATGAACATTCAGAGGTGATTGCGATGTCGGGTGATTCTCAAGTAATACGAGTTTCTTTGGATTCAGTTCCTACTTTAGGAAGAGATACTCAGGGGGTGAGGATTATGAAATTGAAGTCAAGTGATGATGCGGTGGTTACTTTTGTTAGGTTTTAGTTTGGTGTTTTTTAGAAAAAAAAATAGTTTAAAGGGAAGAATGTAGTGTTATTTATAAATAACACTATTTTTAATTTTTTTTTTGAAAGTTTTCTAGAAGGTCGAACCTTCTAGAAAATAAAAAGAGGTGGAAAGTTGTTTAATTGGCGATAGCAATTTTTTGTGTATTTTTTTATTACATCAGACATAATTTATTGTATGGTTTTCAAATTGGAGTAATGGTTTATGTTTGTGTATAATATTTTTGTTGTTATTATTGTGAAATAGTGAAGTATTTAAAGACAATGAGAGATACCGATGTATTTGAAAATTTAGAATTTGAAGAACCGAGTAAATATCAGTATAGAGTTACAGTAAAAGCAATTGTAAAAAATGATGAGGAAAAAATTGCTTTTGTAACAAATCCTGTTCATGGTTTTTATCTTCTTCCTGGTGGTGGTGCAGAAAGTGATGATTTGGGATTAGAAATATATAGGGAGTGTGTAGAAGAGATTAATTTTAAGATAAAAAATATAAAAGAGATATTTAGAATAAAGGAATTTAGGAATAGAGATGCAAAAGAATATGAAACGATTTGTTTTTTTGCTAAGTCTTTTGAAAAAATAAAAGAAGATTTAAGAACGGAAGATGAAAAAAATAATGGGTTAAGGGTGGTATGGTTTACGGAAGAGGAAGCTTTAAGAATATTGGAAAATCAATTAAATAAATTGAAAAATGGTGAGGTGAAATTTTATAATACAGCTTTTAATATTTTGAGAGATTATAATTTTTTTGTTGAGTATTTGAAATAAGTGAAATGGGGGGGGGATTTGTGAGAGTTTACTGAGAGTTTACTGAGAGTTTACTGAGAGTTTACTGAGAGTTTACTGAGAGTTTGATATTTTTTGTTTAAAAGTAATTTTTAATAATTTTGTACGACATTGGATGTCGTGCAAAAGTAGGATTTTGTGGACGCGGATGAAAAAATGTTGGGTTAAAAAAATAGGGTCCCCTATAGGGTACTCTATAGAGGACTCTATAGGGGACACTATTTTTTGTAGAAAAAATAAATATAAAACGACGCAAAAAATTGCGATAGCAATTTTTTGCGTCGTTTTTGAGTTTTTTAAAAAATAAAAAAATACATATTTTAATAGTTATTAAAATAGCTATTTAAATATGTATTTAATGATGTGGTGAATGACAAACGTTTTTTAAGAGGTCCGACTTAAAAATTTGAGTAAAGTTAAATTTTAAAAAAATTTAACTTTACAATCAAATTTTTTGAAATCGGACTTTGCGAACGCGGACGAAAAAAAATTGAGTGAGTCAAACAAGGAAGCAAGGCTTCCTTGTTTTTTGGTATTTTTTGGGAAAAGTTGGAAATTTCTGATATAATATTTTATATGAATACAAACATAAAAAAACAAATTATTAAATTTATTAAAAAATATACAAAGTCGGCGATTGCTGTGGCGGCGATATTATCAATTGTTATTATTTTATTTTTATTTGCGATTATAGGTACGATTTCACAGTTTGCTAATAATTCTAATGTATCTAATAATACAAAATCTTGGGAGGGAAGTTTTTTGAATCAGGAGGTTATGATGGATTCTGTTAGTGGAGGTAATGTTAATTATTCAAGGTCTGAAAAAATGATGGTTATGCCATCGCCAGAAAGTATTAACGAGGAAATGGGAGAATATGATGAGTCTGCGGAAAGAAAGGTTATAAAAACTGGGAGTTTGTCACTTATTGTAGAAGATATTGAATCTTCTAGAAAGGTTATAGTTGCTATTGCAAATGAATTTGAGGGTTTTGTGCAAAGGGCAAATTTTTCAAAAGGAAATCATAATGTTTATTATGAAAATGGAATACAGAAAAAGAGTTTAATGAAGAGTGGATATTTAGATTTAAAAATTCCAACAAAAAATTTTGAACAAGCTTTGGAAAAAATTAAAGTTGTTGCTATTGATGTAGAAAATGAAAATGTTTCGGCGTCTGATGTTACAGAGCAATATTCTGATTTGGAAACTCAAATAAAAAATAAAAAAGCGGAAGAGGATCAATATAGAGCAATTTTAAAAAGAAGTGGTGAAATTAAAGATGTTTTAGAGGTTACTAAATATATGAATAAAGCGAGAAGTGATAGGGAGAGATTGCAGGGTCGGTTAAATGTTTTATCTAATCAAGTAAAACTTTCTTCCGTAAGGGTTAATTTAATTAGTAAGAAAGATGTTGAAATTTTTGGTATTAAATGGTCTCCAATTTATGATATTAAGTTAGGATTTAAGGGGTTATTAGATGACGCAAAAGAACTTTATCATATTTTATGGGCATTTGTTTTTAAATTACCAATTTATTTAGTTTGGGTGGTAATATTTGTTTTTGGATTTAAGTTTGGAATTTTAGGATGGAAAAAAGTTAAGGGGAAGGTTTGGGGAAAGAAAAAGAAGTAGTTTGGGATTGGGCGTTGAGGATAAAAAAATAATGGGTTAAAAAGAAATAGTGTCGTCTATAGTGTCATCTGTAGATGACACTTTTTTTTTGTTTTTTTATTGCTGTTGATTTAGTTTGAGTTTGGTGTATAATTGTGGGTATGAAAGACTCGCTGTGGCGGGTTCTTCTTTTTAAAAAATGGGTAATAAGTAATAATAATTAAAAAAAATACAATGTTTGATTTAAAAGTAATAAATGCTGTTCTTGAAGAATTACAGGAACAAAAAGGAATTTCAAAAGAAGAAGTTTTGGAAGCGATTGAAGAATCTTTAGCTTCTGCATATAAAAAACAATATGGAGAAAGGGGGCAAATTATAAGAGCAAAATTTAATCCTGATACTGGTGATGTAGATTTTTTTAGAATTAAAGAAGTGGTTTCTCCAGAGCAGATTATTTCAGAAGAAGATTTTGAAAAATTGAGTAAAGAAGAGTATCTTAATTTAAAAGAAGAAGGTAAAACTAAATTTATAGAAGAAAGACATATATTTGTTGAAAATGCCAAACTTGTGAAAGCGGGAGTAGAAGCTGGTGATGAAATTACTTTTGAATTAGAGAAAAAAACTGATTTTGGTAGGGTGGCAGCAATGGCGGCAAAGCAAACTATTAAGCAAAAAATTAGAGAAGCTGAGAGGGGATATATTCAAAAACAATTTGGAGACAAAGAGCAAACTATTGTGTCTGGACAAGTGATTAGGTCAGAAGCTGGAACTATTTTTGTAGATCTTGGAAAGGTTGAGGGAGTCTTACCATTTTTTGAACAGATAAAATCAGAAAGATATAAAACTGGTGATAGGGTGCAAGCGTATCTTGTAAAAGCTGGAGAAAAAGGAAGGGGTGGTGTTGAGCTTTTACTTTCTAGGACTCATCCTGAATTTTTGAAAAAACTTTTTGAACAAGAAGTGCCAGAAATAAAAGAGGGGTTGGTGGAAATTAAAAAAGTAGTAAGAGAACCTGGGGTTAGGTCAAAAATTGCTGTTGTTTCTCATGATGAAGATTTGGATCCAGTAGGAACTTTTGTTGGTCAATCTGGTGCGAGGGTTTCAAATATTACATCTGAACTTTCTGGGGAAAGGATAGATATTATAGAATGGTCAGAGGAGGAAGATGAATTTGTCGCGGCATCATTATCTCCAGCTGAGATTTTAGATATTGAAATTGTTGAAGATGGAGAGCAAAAAACGGCGATTGTTTCTGTAACGGAAGATCAATTTTCTTTGGCGATTGGTAGAGGGGGGCAAAATTCAAGGCTTGCGTCTAAATTGACGGGTATGAAAATTGATATCAAAAAAGTTGGTCCTGATGGGGAGGAATTAGTGGAGGAAAAAAGAGAAACAAAAAATGTTTTAGATGAGAAAGAAAAAGAAGAGGGTGAAGAGAGTGGCGAGAATGAAGATGATACAAAAGAAGTAGTGGAAAATGTAGAAGAAAAAGTGGAGAATGAAAAGGATGTTGAAAAGGGAAAAGATGGTGATGGTGAGGTGGAAGAAAAGAAAGATGGGAAATAGTTTTGTGGGGGAGGGCAGGATTTGGCGAAGCCAAATCCTGCTTTTTAATTTAGATGAATTTTTGTGGTAGGTGTGATAAAATTTTATAAATGAGAAAATATAGGAATAAACTTAATATTTTTTTGAAGAAAAATACTCGTATTATTTCTCCTCTTTTTTTTGGTTCGGGGTTTCTTCTTGATTCTTTGACTTTAACTAGAATTGATCAGTTTTATGATAATATGGTGCTTTTAACTCACTTGTTTATTGTGATGTTTACGATTGTGGTAATGAATTATGGTGATTGTAAAGATATTAAAAATAAATTTTTATTAAAATTTTATTTTTGGTCTTTTTTTATTTTGCAGTTTTCTTTTGGAGCATTGCTTTCTGGTTATATTATTTTTTATACTAGGTCTGCTTCTTTTTGGACAAGTTGGCCTTTTTTAATTCTTTTTTATTTATCGTTTATTGGGAATGAAAGGTTTAGAAAATATAACGAAAAGATTGAGGTACAAATGTCTATTTTATTTTTAGCAGTGTTTTCTTTTTCTGTTTTTTGGGTACCGATAATTTTGAAAGAGGTGGGAGACATTTATTTTTTAATTAGTGGAATTTTATCATTGGCGTTTATTTCTAGTTTTATTTTTATTATTTTTAAGATTTTACCAAATTTAAAAAAATTTAAAGTGAAGATTTTTAGAAATATTTTAATTATTTATTTTATTTTTAATGGACTTTATTTTTTAAATTTAATTCCTCCTATTCCATTGTCTATGAAATCAATGGAGGTGGTGCATGATACAGGTCGGAATTCTGAGGGGAAGTATTTTGTTGTAAGAGAAAAAAAAGGTTTTACGGAATTAACTCGTTTTTGGAGAAATGATTTTTATAAAAAGGAGGGGAAAAAAGTATATTTTTATAATGCTATTTTTGCGCCGACAGGACTTGAAACTCAAATTAGGCATGTGTGGAGTAGGTATGATGAGATGGAGGGGGAGTGGAAAAGGGTTGGTGTTATGAAGCATAAAATTATTGGTGGTAGGGGCGGTGGATATCGGTGGTATTCATATATAACAAATCCTGAGGAGGGAGAGTGGCGAATAGATGTTTTAAATAATTCTGATTTAGTAATTGGTAGATATGATTTTGTAATGAAATCTGGGGGTGGGGATTTGGAGTTGGAGATGGAGGTTTTGGGGGAGTAGGGGGGTTGGGGGCGAAAATGACGGAGCCATTTTCGCCTTTTTTTTTTCTTGTTGATATTTTGTAAAAGTTACATTAATATATGTTGTATGAATTTTAAAGAGGCGTGTGATATTTTAGGAGTATCGTCAGAAGTTACTGAGGAAAAGTTAAAATTTTTTTTTCATAATTTAGCCAAAGAATATCATCCTGATGTGGGAGGGTCTGAAAAAATGATGAAAAAATTAAATATGGCTTATGCTATTTTGAAAAAGAAAAAAGAGTTAAATTTTAGCGATGATTTTGTTTTTTATTGTAATAATATTTTGTTAGAAATTTATGAGAAATTAAAAATTCAAGCTGTGAATAAAAATTATCAAAAAGTTTTAGATGATTTAGAAAAATGGAAAAAAGGAAATGATGAGTTTGTTAAAAGTAGTGAAAGGGAATTTCGAGAAACTCAATTTGTTTTGAGGAATAATAATAAAATGATTGGTGATATAAATGCTTTGTCAAAAAGTTTGAGTGTAGATGAAAGACAAAAACGAATTGGGGTGATAATGAAAAAGTATGGTGGAAAATTGTTGGTTGGGGGGTGAGGTTTTTTGGGGGTTTGGGCGACACCGAAGGTGTCGCTTTTTTTGGTTTTTGGGGTTGGGGGCGAAAATGGCGGAGCCATTTTCGCCCTTTAATTTTACCAAAAAAACCGTATTAAATCGTATTAAAAAAAAACTTGACTTTTTTATCAATTCATATATAATGGTGCTCACTGTTTTGCAAAATTTTAATTTTTGAATTTTAATTTTGAAAAATAGTTGTTCATTGACAACTAAATAGCAATCCAACACTTTAGGATAGTGTTGGATTATAAAACAAGTAATTGTTTTATAAATGTTTTTTCGTCCACTTGATATTTTTAATATCAGGTAGATAAAAAAGGTAGCATTTTTAAAATGGTTACTCGACAACAACAAGAGAACAAGCAAAACTCTCTCAATTTTTTTAAAATTGAGAAATCATATTTTTGGAATTTTCTAATGAAAGTTTCAATAAGAGCGTATGGTGGATGCCTTGACTGGCAAAAGCGATGAAGGACGTGGTAAGACTGCGATAAGCTTCGGGTAGGTGTCTAACAACCTTAACCGGAGATTTCCGAATGGGGAAACCCCACAGAGTAAACCTTTGTGATTTTCTGTACATAAGTGACGGAAAAAGCGAACCTAGGGAAGTGAAACATCTCAGTACCTAGAGGAAAAGAAACTAAAACAAGTATTCCGCAAGTAGCGGCGAGCGAAAACGGAGAGGCCCAAACTCGAGAATATTTTATTTTTGAGGGTTGTAGGGTGTAAATGTCTTTACGAGTGAAGTCAAAAATTATTTTGTTAGGAGAACAAGTTGAAAAGCTTGACCCTAGAGGGTTATAGTCCCGTAAACGAAAACAAGATAACTTCATTATTTACATTCCTGAGTAGCCCAGGACATCAATAGCCTGGGTGAATCTAGCAGGACTAACTGCTAAGGCTAAATATTTTGCCAGATCGATAGTGAACTAGTACCGTGAGGGAAAGGTGAAAAGTACCCCGGCAGGGGAGTGAAGTAGACCTGAAACCATGTGCTTGCAAGCAGTCAGAGCCTCAAGTAATTGGGGTG
>JAGLGQ010000065.1 GCA_023143935.1 Minisyncoccota bacterium | reverse complement strand
AGAAAACCAAGAAGAGTTTAATAATTAATTAATACATATGAGAGTAAGAGCAAAATTTAAAAAATGTAGAAGATATGGTGCCCCTATTTTTGGGAAGTGTGCATCTGCAAAGTTTGCAATTTCTGAGCAAAAAAGAAAAACTACTGGTCCAAGAAGAAGAACCATGATAACTGAATACGGAAAACAATTAATTGAAAAGCAAAAATTAAAATTTTCTTATTTTTTAAAAGAAAAAAAGCTAAAAAAATATGTTTTTGATGCTATTGATTCAGAAAATGAAACTTTTGGTGAAATTTATAAAAGTTTAGAAACTAGACTTGATAATGTTATTTATAGAACTGGTTTGGCCGAATCAAGAATAATGGCAAAACAAATTGTTGGACACGGACATATTCTTGTAAATGGTAGAAAATTAAATGTTCCTTCATATGCAGTAAAAATTGGTGATAAAATTGCTGTTAGAGAAGAGAGTAAAGATAGATCTATTTTTCAAAATTTAGAAAAAAAAGATTTAATAAAATTACCAAACTGGTTATCTTTTGATTATAAAAAATTAGAAGGAGAGATAAAAGAATATCCTAAATTTGAAAAAGGAGAATTTGACTTTCAACAAATCATAGAATTTTACACTAGATAATAGTAATAAAAATTAATAAATTAAAAATTTTAATAAAATACTTATGCTTCAAAAAAACATTTTACTACCAACTGAATTAAAAACCATCTCTGAAGATGATAGAAAAGGTAAATATGAAATTGATAAACTTTATCATGGTTATGGTCATACTTTAGGTAATTCTTTAAGAAGAATTATCCTCTCTTCTCTTCCTGGGGTTGCTATCACTAGAGTTTTTATCGACGGAGTTCACCACGAATTCTCTACAATTGATGGAGTTAAAGAAGATGTTATAAATATAATTTTAAATCTTAAAAAAGTTGTATTTAAAATGGACACATCGGAAGATTCTATAATGATAACTTTAAACGCCAAAAAAGCAGGGGAAATTAAAGCTTCAGACATAGAAGTTCCTTCTCAAGTTGAGATTATAAATCCTGATGAATATTTATTTACCCTTGAAAGCAAAAAAGAAATAAAAATTGAGTTTGAGATAGAAAAAGGATTGGGGTATGTTCCAAAAGAAGAAATTAAAAAAGGAAAATTAGCACCAGGAGAAATGATTATGGATTCTTCTTTTACACCAATTAGAAGAGTTACTTATGAAGTTTTATCTACTCGTGTAGGAGATAGAACAGATTTTGATAAAATAGTATTTTTTATTGAAACAGATGGTTCAATTTCTCCAGCCGATGCTATAAAATCATCTATTCAAATTATGATTGATCAGTTTATGGCGGTGTTGGGAGTTGAAAATCCAACAGAAGGAGTAGATGAAGATTTAGCAAAATCAATCGCCGACAGTATTGCACAGTTAGATTTAGATGAAAGCATTTTAGAAAAAATTGCCAAAGAAGGAATATTAAAAATTTCAGAGCTGGAAATTAAAACCGATGAAGAAATTTTATCTTTTGAAGGAATTAGTAAAAAAGATTTAGAAGATATTAAAAAATCATTAGATAAATAAATTAAAAAAGTAGTATGAGACATCACAACAGCAACAGAAAATTTGGTAGAAAAAGTAATCAAAGAAGAGCCTTAATGAGGTCTTTAGCTATTGCTTTAATTGGTCATGAAAAAATAGAAACAACGGAAGCAAAAGCTAAGGAATTAAGAAAATATGTTGAAAAATTAATCACAAAGGGAAGAAAAGGAGATTTAGCAACAAGAAGATTATTGAACTCAAAGCTTGGTTCTGGAGGAGATTTAGCTTCTAAAAAAATTGTAGAAGTTTTATCAAAAAAATATGCAGATAGACCGGGTGGATATTTAAGAATTATTAAAAAAGGGGAAAGAATTGGTTCTGATGGCGCTAAAATGGCTATTATTGAATTTGTTTAAAATATAAAATATTATTATGAAAGAATATAAGTTTGATTTAACAGATAAAAGAATAGGAAGAATAGCAACAGAAATAGCTGTTGTTTTAATGGGGAAAAATTTACCCGATTATGCTCCTAATGTTGTTGCAAAAGTGAAAGTTTTAGTAGAAAATGCTTCCAAGTTAGATATTTGTGAAAAGAAAAAAAATTCAAAAGTGTATGATCATTATTCTGGATACCCCGGAGGAAGAAAAGAAATTTTACTGAAAGATTTAATTGAAAAAAAAGGTTATTCAGAAGTTTTGAAAAATGCAGTTTATGGTATGTTACCTAAAAATAAATTGAGAGATCAATTGATGAAAAATTTAATAATTAAAGAATAATAATATGGCTGATAAAAGTTTTAAAAATAATATAAAAAAGAAAAAGAAAAAAGTTTTAATTTCTGTAAAAGAAACTATTGCTAAAATTTTTTCTAACAAAAAAGAATACACAGAAGCAATGGGAAGAAGAAAAACTGCTGTTGCGAGAGTGCGACTTTACGATGCAAAGAAAAATGAAGTAATGGTAAATGGTAAAAAAGCAGAAGAATTTTTTGGTACAGCAGAACTTGTTGAAAAAGTTTATGAAGCTTTAAAAGATATTCCTTCAAAATATACAATATCAGCCTATGTTAAAGGAAGTGGAATTAATGCACAAGCAGAAGCAATTAGATTGGGTGTTTCTAGGGCATTATTAAAGATAGATTCTTCTTTAAAATCTTCTTTAAAAGCAAAAGGATATTTAAAAAGAGATCCAAGATCAGTAGAAAGAAAGAAACCGGGGTTAAAAAAGGCAAGAAAAGCATCTACTTGGGTAAAAAGATAAAAGAAA
>JAGLGQ010000064.1 GCA_023143935.1 Minisyncoccota bacterium | reverse complement strand
GCTATAGCGGAGCTTGTGACCCGTTGTGTTTTTAATCTTCGTATATTTTTTTCTTTAATTTATAAATATTTTTTTTGATTTTTTAGGGATTTTTTGTGTTGAATAAAATTAAGGGTTACAAAAGTTTACAGTTTACTGTAAACTGTAAACATGACAACCACAAAACAAGAAATTGTTAAATATATTAAAAAAAAAGAGAAAGTTACACCCATAGATATTTTTTATGTTTTTTCGATTTCTAGACAAATGGTTCATAGGCACTTAAAGGCATTAGTTGAAGAAAAGGTAATTCAAAAAAAAGGTACTCCTCCGAAAGTTTTTTATTTTATAAAAAATAAGGAAATTCAAAAAGAGCTATAGGGTTTGTAATTACTGGTAGTTTAAATAATTTTGATGTTATTTCGGAGGTTTAGACTTTTTTTCTGAAGTTAGTTGACAGGTATGTTATAATGGTAAGTAGTCCATTAGGGCTTTAAAATAAAAATTAAATTAAATATTTGCAAAAAAAGTAAATATTTTTCAAAAAATGTTAGAAAAATAAGGAGTGAATAAAATGAACGACTATATTTTTCTTTTGTGAAGCTAGTTAAAAATTTAACTTTTTAAAAGGGTAAGTTTTTACAGTGATAATTATTAAGAATTAATTAATATAAAAATATGACAAAAATTATTGGTATTGATTTAGGTACAACTAATTCTGCTGTTTCTGTGATGGAAGGAGGAGAACCAAAGGTATTGGAAAATGCGGAAGGAAACAGAACGACGCCGTCTGTGGTTGCTAAATCAAAAAATGGAGATATTTTGGTGGGAGTACTTGCTCAACGGCAAGCTGTTACAAACCCAGAAAATACAATTACGGGAATAAAACGGCTTATTGGTCATAGTTATGATGAAAAAGATGTTCAAAAAACACTAAAAGCAGTCCCTTTTAAAACTCAAAAGGGTTCAAAGGGAGGTGTGGAAATTATATTTGGAGATGAACAAAAAAGACCAGAAGAAATTTCTGCTATGATTCTTCAAAAATTAAAGACAGATGCAGAGGCAAAACTTGGAGGAAAAGTAACGGAAGCTGTTATAACAGTTCCTGCTTATTTTAATGATGATCAAAGAAAAGCTACAACTGATGCAGGAAAAATTGCTGGTCTTGATGTAAAGAGAATTATTAATGAACCAACAGCAGCAGCTTTAGCTTATGGTTTTGATAAAAAGAAAGATCAACAAATTGTAGTATTTGATTTTGGTGGTGGTACTTTTGATGTATCAGTGCTTGAAATAGGAGATAAAGTTGTAGAAGTAAAAGCTACGGGGGGAGATCATTCAATGGGTGGTAGAGATATTGATTACAAATTAATTGATTGGATGGCAGATGAATTTAAGAAAATAGAGGGTATAGATTTAAGAAAGGACACTACTGCTTTACAAAGATTAGATGATGAATCTGAAAAAGTAAAAAGAGAACTTTCTACTTCAAAAGAAGTTGAAATTAATATTCCGTTTATTACGGTTACAGATGCTGGTCCAAAAAATTTATCTTTAAAATTAACTAGAGCTAAATTGGAAGAAATGGCGGAAGAGTATATTGCAAGAGCTGTTAAAATAACAGAAGATGTGGTTAAAGATTCTAAATTTAAAATTTCTGATATTGATGAAATTATCATGGTTGGAGGACAAACTCGTATGCCGAAGATTGTGGAAGCAGTTGAAAAACTTTTTAATGGTAAAAAAGTTAATCAATCAATTAATCCGGATGAAGTTGTGGCAATGGGGGCTGCAATTCAAGCTGGGATTTTGCAAGGAGATGTAAAAGATGTATTGTTGCTTGATGTAACACCGCTTTCTTTAGGAATTGAGACTTTAGGAGGAGTAGCAACTCATTTAATTGAGAAAAATACAACTATTCCTGCTTCAAAATCGCAAGTTTTTTCAACTGCGGCGGATAGTCAAACTTCTACAGATATTCATGTGGTACAAGGTGAAAGGTCTATGGCGACAGATAATAAATCTTTGGGAAGGTTTATTTTAGATGGAATACCACCAGCACCAAGAGGAGTTCCTCAAATTGAGGTTACTTTTGATATTGATGCAAATGGTATTTTAAAAGTTTCTGCAAAGGATAAAACTTCTGGAAAGGAAAATTCTATAAAAATTGAGGGTTCTTCTGGGCTTTCAGAGGATGAAGTTGAAAAGATGAAGGCAGATGCTGAAACAAATGCAGATGAAGATAAAAAGAAAAAAGAGTTGGTAGATGCAAAAAATCAGGCAGAGGCTGTGATAATTATGTCGGAAAAATCTGTTAAAGATGGTGGAGACAAACTTTCTGATGAGCTTAAAAAAGGTATTGAAGAAAAGGTTCAAGAAGTTAAAAAGGCATTAGAGGGTGATGATTTGGAAGAGATTAAGAGAGCTACTGATGAATTAAATATTGAAGCGCAAAAAATTATGCTTGAATTACAAAAACAGGCAGAAGAAAAAGGTGCTGGAGATGAAAAGAAAGACGGAGAAGAAAAAAAGGACGGAGAAGATGTACAGGATGCGGAAGTGGTAGATGAAGAAAAGGAAGAAAAAAAATAAATAGATTTATTTTTTAAAAACATACTAAATTAAGTGTGTTTTTTTTGTTAAATAATTTTTTACGAGCAAGGCTCGTAAGAAAAGGTTTGAAAGGGATTTGTAAGGTGGTTTATAAAAAAATTAATTAAAAATATTATTAATTTTTTTTTCAGATTTTTTCATTTTTTTTATAATATAACAGTTTATTTTATGTATTTTTTTTGGTAATTTTATGGGTTTGATTTTTTCTCCTGCCAATTCTTTTTGTTCGCGTCTTAAAATAAAAATTTTTAAGATTTTCATGGATCGAACGAGTCGTAAAATTGCTAGATTTCCTAGTAGATGTGGAGCTATTAAAGAAACAATAATAAGTAGTTGCAAAAGAAGTTTCCATTGAAAAAAGACTGAATTTTTAAAATATGAAAAAATTAAGCGTAAAATAAATTCAAATAAAAAGATAATACCAAAAATAAGTTCTATGGTGTGAGCATAATGATAAAATGTTTCTGATTTATGTAAAAATATTTCTAAAATTGCAATTATAGATAAAAAGATATTAGACCAGAGCAAAAAAGTGTGAAGAACATAATCTTCGTGGGTAATTTCATCATTGAAAGTTTTTTCAAGTTTTTGATATATTTTTAAATTAGTGATTTTTTCTGATAATTCTCTCATGGGTTATTAATATTATATATTTTTTGGGGGTTTGGGCAAGGTATTCGGGATTTTTTATATAATATTTTGAAGTTTTAGAAAGTTATACTTTCTCCAATTTTTAAAATTTTAAAATTTAATTTTTCTTTTTCAAATTCTTCTTTTGCGTTATTTAAATTTGTTGGATATTTTGGATTATCAAAATGAATTGGGATAATTAATTTTGCTTCTGTTTCTTTTGCAAAAAGAGAGGCTTCGTATGTCCCCATTACTAAACCATGGTTAGAAATTGGGACAAAAATAATATCACATTTATAATTATTTTTGAAAGAAATTGTGTCGCTTGTATGGTATGCTTTTTTGTTACCGTCGTTAATTATATAGCCAATATTTTCTTTGATTGCGTTGTTTTCTGTGAGAAATGGCATATATCCGTGTACGGCTTTAACAATTTCTATGGTTATATCATTTAAATGTAAAATATCCCCTTCCTTTATAATTTTAGGTGATAATTCTGGGTGACTGTTTGCAACTTCTTGGCTTGTATAAAATTTAGTTTTTGGATTTTTAACTATTTCTTGCACTGCTTCATATAAGTAGTGATCACCGTGTTTATGTGTTATTAATAGAATATCAATGTTTGCCCATTGATTTTGCAATAATGATTCTTTAAATTGTAAACAGCCTGGATCTATTAAAATTTTTTTATTATTTGTTTCAATTAAAATACAAGATTGTGCAAATTTGGTTATTTTCATGTGTTTATTTTAGCATGGAAAGGAGGAAGTTGTGGGTTGGTAAATTTTATTTTATAGTTATGTTTTTTAATAGTATATTTTGTACTTGGTAACATTACAAAAATAGTTTATTATATAAAATAAGAGAATTAAATAAAAAAATATGTCAGAAAAAATACCGATAAAAGAAACTGAACCTCAAGATGAAATAATAATAAATTATAATAAAGAGACTTTTTTAATTTCGTGGAAAAAATTAAAAGAAATTGGTTTAAAGTATGAAAAAGAAATTAAAAAGGTGTTGGAAGAACTAAAACTTAATGTGGAAGTTGAATCAAGTCTGAGGAATGTTCAACCTTTACCAGAATGTAAAAACTGTTCTTTTAATAAAGGAAATTATAAAAAAGGATATGTCGTTCAACAAATATTATGTAATTTTGAAAGTGGAATAATAAGAATAAAAACAAGAGGAATTAAAAATGGAATAGTTGATTATATAGAAGTAAAACCCTGCATTTTTAATGATGCTTTAATTGTATTTTTAGTTCGTAAGGGTCTTTTTGAAGAGTTTAAAGTAAATTTAGATTAGTTTATGGAAAAAGTAAAAAAAGATAAAAAGTTTTTTTTGGGAGGTTTTTTATAATGATGGGAAGAAATAAAAATTAGAGTGGGTGGTGGGTTTTGGAAAAATGTGATGAAATATGTTAGACTAGTGATTACTGGAGAAGTGGCTGAGCGGTCGAAAGCGTATCCCTGCTAAGGATATGTCTGGGTTAAACCGGACCGGAGGTTCGAATCCTCTCTTCTCCGCAAAAAAATAAAAATTAATTATAGTTTTATGGATATTACATTATTTACTCTTATTATTTATTTAATAATAATGTTTAGTGTTGCGTGGTTTTTTTCGCGGAAACAATCATTGGGGTCTTATTTTTTAAATAAAAAAAAAACGAGTTTGTGGTTAATGGTTTTTTCTACTGTTACAACAATTGTTGGTGCTGGAGCTACTGTTGGAATTGTTTCGGAAGTTTATAATTCAGGTGTTTCTTATGGTTTGGCGCTTCCAATATCTTTTATTGTTGGTATGTTTGTTTTAGGTATTGTTGCAAAAAAGATAAAAACAATTGGGGATGAATATGATGCGCACACTATTGTTGATTTTTTTTATAAACGTTTTGATAAAAAGACTGGAGCACTTACGGCTGTACTTCAATTATTTTTAATTACAATTTGGATTGGAATGCAGGCACTTGCTATTGCATCTTTGGCGTCTGTACTTATTGGGGTAGAATTTCAGGTAGCTCTTTTGTTGGCAGCGGTTATAACAATTGCATATACAGCTATTGGTGGGTTAAAAGTGGATATTATTACAGATTTTATTCAATTTTGGATTATATTGGGGGTGTTTATCATAATGGCTGTTTTTGGTTATGGTCATGTGGGTAGTTTTTCAAATTTGTTATCTCAATTGCCCCAAGGTCATTTGGATCCATTTGCTTTTGGAGGAATTAGTTGGTTTGTTGGAGTAATTTTACTTAGTGGTTTTCTTTATCTTGGAAATACATCAAATTGGCAACGAATATTTTCTGCGGAAAATGAGGCTGTTGCAAAAAATTCTTTTTTTTGGGCAATGCCATTTATATTATTACTTAGTATGTTGATGTTGTTTTTTGGTTTAATTGCCGCGATTACATTGTCGGGAATTAATCAAGATAAAGCTATTTTTTCTCTTATGAATGTTATTTTGCCACCTTCGTTGGTGGGAATTGGATTTGCGGCACTTTTGGCCGTTACAATGTCGTCTATAGATAGTATGTTAATTGGTGGTTCAACAATAATTCATCGCGTTATTTTTAAACAAAAAAATTTAAATAGTACAAAAGAGCTTTTGTATGCAAAAATAATCACAGTTTTGTTTGGTATTTTTGGTTTTATTGCTGCATATTTTATTCCAAGCATTGTTACGTTATCGCTAATAGTGACGTATCTTGCTTTGATTTTTGTACCACCAATATTTGCAGGAATTTATTCACAAAAAATTTCTGCAAATGCGAGTTTTTATGCAATTCTTATTCCAAGTATTCTTTTGTTTACGTTATATTCTTTTATGGGAGAAAATACTTTTGTTGTCACAACTCCGATAGGAATTTTGATTATTTTATTGTATGATAAAATTTTTAAAACAAAATAATATTTTGATTGATAGTTTTTGGGGTAAAATTTAAATTTTTTTTAGTGTGGGATTTAAATTAGTGGAGTTATATTTTTCAAAAATTAAAATTAATAAATTATAATTATGATGACTTTAATAAAATGGTATAAATCTAATTTAAAACAAAAAATAGAAGAAGAAATGTTATGTTTTCTTAATAAATTTGAAGATAAAAAAATTCGAAATATAATTTCAAAACAAATATTTCCTTCAAAAAGAATTCGATCTTATTTTTTATTTTTATTATGTGGTGATCAAATTGATAAAAACGATTTTATTAAAGTTGCTACTGCCATTGAATTATATCATCAAGCAACTTTAATTTTTGATGATATTATTGATAATGATAATATGCGTGACGGTAATCGTGTAGCGTTGCATAAACAATTTAATGGAAGTGATACATATGGAGATGGTGTTGCGAGCCATATTGCTTTATTTTTAATAATTTTAGCTGATATGCAGTTATTATCATTAAAGAATATTAAAACAAAATCAGTACTTGAAATTTTTAATAAAACGAAATTAACGATGTTAAATTCTCAGTTTGCAGATACGATGACTGTAAAAAAACCAAAAAATAAAAATTATATGAAATGGCTTATTAACGATAGTTATCAAAAAACTAGTAATTTTATTGAATTTCCTTTTAAGATGTATTGTTTAATAAATGATATGTCAATCATGCAGTCAAAAAAAGTTATTTCTTTTGGAACAAATTTAGGGATTATTTATCAAATTGGTGATGATTTGTTTGATATTGAAAATGGAATTAAAAGTGGTACTTTAGCATTAACATACCCACTTGTGTTTTTACTTGATAATAAAACAGTTATGAAAAAAGATGAAATTAAAATTTTAGATTATATTTTAAAAACAAGATTTTTGAATAGAAAAATAAAAAAGGATTTAACTTTATTATTTAAAAAGTATGCTAAAAAAATTAATGAAAGTGCATATATAGAAATAGAAAAAAGAAAGCTTGCAATGTCTAAAGTTTCATTAAATAAAGAGATAAAAAATGAAATGATGCATTTGTTAGATTTTATTAAAGAATCATCTTATTGGAAATATAAAAAGATGAATAAATAATTATTATTTTTAATAATTTGTTTGTTTTAATCCAAATATGTTTTTAGAGTGAAGATCCAATTTTCGTCAATGTCCCCTTCTGCGGCTTGTTGATGTTTTTGTTTTAAAAGCCACTCCAAATAACCCTTATCTTTTTGAGCTATTGTTTCTACTAATTCCCCAATATGTTTTCCAAAAGTAAATTTTTTTATTAGAGTTGGTTTTAAGGAGATTTCAATCATTTCATTTAAAATGTTGTTTGGATTTGTAGTTTGGGAAGACATTTTTGTGTAAAGTCTTTCAAATAATGCTTTTAAAACTATTACATCTCCAAGTGCGTCGTGTGCGGGTATTTTTCCAACATCTAATTTTAAGGCGTATCTTAAGTATTGTAGACGGTAGGCGTTTAATTTAGCATCACAATCTAAATATTGAGCTATTTTTAAAGTATCTATAAAACTAAAAACTTCAATCCCCTCTTTTTTTAACATTTCAATATCAAATTTTGCATTATGAGCAATAAAAATTATTTCGTTATTTGATAAAATTTCTTTTAATTTATTTTTGAATGTTGATTCTAAAAAAGGTTGTTTGTCTTTTACATCTTCATTTGTATAGTGGGTAGTTTCGCTGGCTTCTATACATATTGGTAATGGAGGTAAAAAGAGTTCAGATTCTTGGTGTCCGTTAAAATCATATGCTACTTGAAATAATCTATCTTCGGTGTTTACTCCTGTTGTTTCAGTATCTAAAAAGATAATTTTTTTAACTAAATTTTTCATAATGTATAGTATTATAACATTTTTTTTAAAAAATAATTTTTATATTTAAAATTGTAAGTTGTTTTGAAAAGTTTTGTGGTTTGTGTTAATTTTTATTTAAGAAATTATTGTTTTGGTTTGTTTTGTTGAAATAATCATGTTACACAAAATCTTGTGTAACATTTTGGTTTTTGTGTAACATCTGTGTAACATATTTATTTTATGAAATAGTTGTGAAACATCTGTGTAACATAAAAATTTTGTTGGAATGTTACACGTGAAACAATTTGGTTTATTATTTGGTCAGAATGTTTCACGTGAAACATATTTACATTTAAGTTTTACAAAATGTTTCACGTGTAACATGTTTACCTTGTGAAACATGTGTGTAACATCTGTGTAACATTCGTGTAACATTTAAATTTGGTTAGATTGTTACACGTG
>JAGLGQ010000063.1 GCA_023143935.1 Minisyncoccota bacterium | reverse complement strand
TAGAAGAGGATGTGTTGGAAATGTCGTTTTCAGAAATTTCAAATCATGTAGAGGGCGAAGAAATAGAAATTACGATTACAGGAAATAGAAATTTTGAAGAAGAAGATTCGTTGTATGATCCGATTACCAAACAGCTTAATTTTTATCTCTCGTTGAATACAAACAATGAAAATAATATTTATCCCGAAGTTGTTTCAACTTTGTTAGATAAGAATGAAATAAAGACGACGATAAGAATAGACAAGGTGGATGATGATGTAAAGATTCATATTAAAGATAATGATGGAAATGTTTTAGGAGAATCGAATGTTTTTAATGTTGAGGAGAAACCAGAATTTGGGACATTGTTTTTGAAATTAGACTTTAGAAAACAACAACAAACAAGTGAAGATTCAACTATTACATTTAAAGTTAAACCTTTTAATACTAAAGTAACACTGGACGGTCAGGAATATTTATATGATGATTTAGAATTGAAAAGTTGGTGGTCTTCAGCAAAAAAAATAGAAACGACATCTTGCGATAGGTTGGTTTATCTGGGGGTGGAGGTGGATATTAGGATTATAAAAGAAACTAGAACTACCGTGGTAGATCCCGATACTGGATTGGATACGATTGTAACTAATACAGATACAACTTGGAAACATATTAATACAGCACCTTACCCCATTCTTATTCCTTGTAATAAAGCAACTACACAAACTGCGAAGATAGTTGAAGATTTAACGGCTTCTTGTTTGAGTGAGGGGAAAGTTCCTGTTTTGTTGGTTCCGGGGATTATGGGGTCAGATACAAAATGGCATGGTTCTGTTTATCCGCAGATTCCGAAAGAGTCTCCGGTTTGGAATAGTGGGGAGTTGGTTATTCATGATCCGGGGGTTGATATATTGAATTCGTGGAAGCCGGCGGGTTGGGAAAATCTTCGTGATGAATTGGTTTCTGAGGGATATAAAAGAAATTGTAATATTATAGATGTTCCATACGATTGGCGTTTAGAAATTCCACAAATTAGAGATCAATATTTAAAACCATGGATAGAAGAAGCAAAAAGAAGAACAGGAATGGATAAGGTAGATATCGTAGCCCATTCTATGGGGGGATTAGTTGCGCGTTCATATATTCAAGGAGAAAATTATCAAAACGATATTAGAAATTTTGCGATGGTTGGGACACCAAATAAGGGCGCAGCTCTTTCTTATCCAATTTGGGGAGGTGGAGATCCGATTTATATAGATGAACATTATAGTAAAAATGGGTTATTTAAACCAGCAAAATATTTTTATACTAATACAATATACGAAAATTATCAGGAAATAACAGAAAAATCAGGTCTTTGTATTTGGGAATTTGGAGTTTCGGATACTCCCATAGCATGTAATAAAGAAAAAGTATATGATTTTGTTCATAAAAATGTTCCATCGTTGGGTCAATTAATGCCAGTTTATAAAAATTCATTTTTTAACTCAACATCAGGAGCAACAAGCATAGAAATTGAAAAAAATGAATTTCTTTTTGCTTTAAATAATGGAGGGATGTATAAAAATGAAACATTTTTTTTACCAGATAGCATAAAACAAAAAACATTAGGAAATGATATAATTTTTTATAGTAGTAAATTTAGTAATACTGCGTATAAAATTAATACATTTGGTGTATTAAATTCAGGGTTATTGTATAAAGATGGTATATTGGATTATATTATTGATTATGCTGGAGATGGAACTGTTCCAATAGTTTCAGTCGGTATTGGCGGAATAGAATTTGCAGATAAAAATGTCAATAGACAACACGGATTTTTAATTGCTGGTTTATTAATAGAAATAACAGATTTTATAACCAGCCCTGTTCCATAAGTGGGGGGTGGTTTTATTAATTTAATTTAAAAATTATGATGAATTTAAAAAAAAATAGTTGGAAAGATATTATTATATATATTTATATGTTTTTTATTTTATTAACTCCGCCAACGTTAATTGGTTCAATGGGTGATACTATGAATAATTTAATTTTAGAAATGTTAAGTGATATAAAATTATACGTAATTGTGATACCAGTTTTTTTATTTATTATATATATATATATATATATAATAAAAAAAATATTTAAAGAAAAATATTTTGGAAGATCGAATTTATTTGCTGGAATATTAATTTTGTTAATTTTTTTGTGGTTGATGTAGTATTTTGGTAGTAAAATTAAATGTTAGTTGTTCGTTCGTATATTCAAGGGGAAAATTATCAAAACGATATTAGAAATTTAACTTTGGTGGGAACACCAAATAAGGGAGCTGCTTTTGCATATATTATTTGGGAGGGTGGAAATCCTATTTTTGCTGATAGTGTAAAAGGAGGAAATGGTTTTGGAGTTTTTGCAAAATATTTTTATACTAATACAATTAATGAGAATTATCAGGAAATAACAGAAAAATCAGGTCTTTGTATTTGGGAATTTGGAGTTTCGGATACTCCAATAGCATGTAATAAAGAAAAAGTATATGATTTTGTTCATAAAAATGTTTTATCGTTGGGTCAATTAATGCCAATATATGAAGGAGCTATTTATCGTTATCCAAGCATGTCTGAAGATATTACGAGTACATTAATTGAAAGAAATGAATTTTTATTTGTTTTAAATAATGGAGGAACATATAAAGGAGAAACATATTCTTTAATGTCACAGATATCAAATTTAGTTTCTAAATTTAATTTGTATGCTTCTTATTCTGAAGAGACTTTATATAAAATAGGGGTTGGAATTCCAAATCCAAGTAGTGTATTATATAAAGATGGAGAAATTATGGCTACACATACTACACCATATGGTGATGGAACAGTGGCTTCTGGTTATTCAGTTAATATAAATAATATATTAGCGTTGGGATTGGGTGGGGAACATTCGAGTTTGATAACTAAGTTGATACCATTTATTAATGATTTGATTAATTAAAGTTAAGAATATGAATAAGATAAATTTAATTTATTAATTTAATATAAAAATTATGAAAAACACTTTAGAAAAAGTTTTAAAATATTTGGGAATATATATATATATATATATTGATAAGTATTCTTTTTACGATGTTTGCGGTGAGTATGGGGGGGGGAGTATTTAATTCTTCTAATATTTTTAAATATCTTTTGGGATATAGCATGCAGTACGATGTTCTAATTCCCATATTAGTTGGTTCGACAATATATATATATTTAGCTAAAAAAATATTTAAAACAAAATGGTTTGTGATTTCGATGTTTTTAGTGCCATTTTTGATTTTGATTATTTATCTTTTTTATATTTTTTAGAAACTTTATTGTATATTTATAAAAAATTTTTAAAATTAAATAAAGAACAAGGAAATGATGAAAAAAATTATGAAATGTATAAGTATACATTGAATATTTTTTTGAAGTAATTGACGCAGTTATTTGTTAATTTTAGAGGTTTTTACTTAATTTTTTGTTTTATGTTAAATACAAATATTGGTGCAAATATTTATCCTGAAGTTGTTTCAATTTCGTTGGGTGAGAATGAAATAAAGACGACGATAAGAATAGACAAGGTGGATGATGATGTAAAGATTCATATTAAAGATAATGAGGGGAATGTTTTGGGAGAGTCTAATGTTTTTGATGTTGAGGAGAAACCAGAATTTGGGACATTGTTTTTGAAATTAGATTTTAGAAAACAACAACAAACAAGTGAAGATTTAACTGCTATATTTTTTTGTACATGATATAATTTATTATTATGAGTATGAAAGTAGTAATTACGGGAGGTGGTTCTGGGGGACATTTTTATCCGTTGTTGGCGGTTGCAGATAAAGTGCGAGAAATTTCAGAAGATAAAAAGTTTTTACAGCCCGAAATTTTTTATTTTGCTGAAGAGCCATATAATGCAGATGTGTTATTTAAAAATGGTATAGAGTTTAGAAAGATTTATGCTGGAAAATTAAGTTTAAAATTTTCTTTTAAAACAATATGGAATATATTAAAAATGACTTGGGGAGTTGCGGATACTTTTGTTAAGATGTTACAAATGTATCCAGATGTTATTTTTACAAATGGTGGGTATGTAGCTTTTCC
>JAGLGQ010000062.1 GCA_023143935.1 Minisyncoccota bacterium | reverse complement strand
TTAATAAATTTAATATTATGGCACAAGCAACAGAAGGATTGGGTTTTAATGGGCAACAAAAAACTTCTTTTTGGGAAGGGGTACAACCAAGACATTTTTTAACAGTTTTGGGGGTAACAGCAGTACTTACGGGGGGTAGTTATTTTATGGGACAGAAAGGGGGTGAAAATGTTCAAGTTTCTCGGCAAATTATATCGAATGGTAAACTTATTAATGTAACAGGTCCAACAATTGGAGAGGTGAATAATCAAATAATAAAAATTGAAGAATTAGGTAAAAAAATAGCTGAAACTGAAATACAAAAAAAAAAAACAAGAAAAATTGAATTAGGTAAAAAAAGAAAAATTGAAAATTTAGAAAATAAAAAATTGGCTGGAGAAATGATAAAAAATTCACAGTTAATAGAGCTTGCGACAAAAGCAGTAATTTTTGGAAAGCATATGGAAGAAATGAGAGAAACATATCCGGGGTCTTTTGATAATTCTATAAAAATAAGTTCACAGGAGGATGGAATGATTCATAACAATATTTTTATTATAGAATTTAAATTAAGAAGTTTTTTGCGAAAAGTGTTTGAAGATTATAGGCAATTCAGGGGAAAAACAGGTGAGACAAGAGTGCTTCACAGGGAGCTTTTTCAGCTTTTATCGAATACAAAAAAATCATATTAAAAAAAAAGGGTGAAAAAAGAAAAAAAACAATATAAAAATATTGTTTTTTTATTTTTTAGTTTTAGAATAATTTAATTTTGTAATTGTGAATAATTATTAAAATATTTTTAATAAATAATATTTTATGATATTATTTAATATATTATAATACTTTCTGGGGTCAAAGAAAATAAAAAAAATTTAATATTTTTAACTTTAAGTTTTTTAATGATTTTAGTTTTTTTTTATTAAAAACCAACCCCCCAATCATCAATTTGACAATGTGTAAAAACTGTTGATTAATCTATTTACAAAGTGTGTTTTTCAGTATATAATTTAAATATACGAAAGTAAGAAAACCTAAATTTAAGCAAAGTCAACAAATTTAAATTTAAAAAGACTTTTTGCCTAAAGATGGTGATAAGAAATCAGAAAGAAAGATAAGCTTTTTTGGTCAATAATACCAAAAAAGCGAATTTGTTGCTAAAAGTACGATTTGACAAGTATAAGAAATATGTTATTAATATATTTAATAAATTTAATATTATGGCACATACACACTCTGAAATTATGGGAGGAGGGGGTTTAGAGGAGGCAAAAAGGGCAACAAAAAATCCTTATGTTATAGGAGTAGTGTTGGCAGCGGTGGGGCTGGGTTTTATCGGTGGAAATAATAGAGTTGAGGATTCTTTTAGTGGTTCTCGTAAAAATGTTCAAGTTTCTCGGCAAATTATATTAAATGGTGAATCTGTTAATATAACAGGTTCATCGTTAGAAACTGTAAATAGTCAAATAGGAGAAATGCAAAAAGAACATGCAGAGGTGGTTGAAAAACAAATAGCGGAACAAAAGTCTAAAATGGAAAATTATAGAACAATGGCTGAGAAGTTGGTTATTAACACTGAAGATCCAATGTTAAAAAAAATGTATATAGAATATGCAATGTTGGCAATAGAGAGAGGGGAAGAAGTAAAGAAAGTAGAAAAAAAATATTCTCTTAGGTGTTTTAATAGAACATGGAAGGTACCGAAAAGATTAGAGAGGGGTGTTAAAGAATTAACTGGTAATGAATGGAAACTTTTTCAATTTGTAATGGGTGGGGAAAAATTATATGCAGAATGGGAAGATAATGTTTATAAATTTATAGACCGAACACATTATGAACAAATAATAGAAATAGATAGAAAATTGGGTAAAGTTGCTGATCGAATTAAGTCGAGGTTGGGGATAAGATAATTAAAAAAATACTACATAAAGGAAGTAAATTTAATTTAACAGTGGGGTGGTTTAGCCATAAGTTTATCTAAGGGGTTGTGATTTACTTTTTTTGAAAAATAACATAAAAATGTTGTTTTTTTATAATATTTTTTTTAGAGCATTTTTTAGAGTATTTGAATTATGTAGTAAGGGTTGAAAAAATCTTTTATAAATGAAATTTTATGGTATTATTTAAAATAATATGATGTTTTTTTGGGTTAAAGAAAATAGAAGGATTGTGATATTTTTAACTTTGATTTTTTTGATGATAATGGTTTTTTTGATACCAGAATTAGTGAGAGCTGGGGCTAGTAGTAGTAGTAGTGGCTCCGCTAAAGATGCAAAGTTTTTCAGTCCAAGTTCTATAACCGGAGCTGTTAATGTAAGTGTTTTGAGTATTGAATCTTGGCTTAGGTATGGAACTGCCGTGTTATATGAATTATCTAGTATGGTACTTTATTTAGTCGCATATGTTTTTGATAATTTTTTAGCCATTGGATTAAGTATTTCTTTTTTTAATACAGAATTTATATTTGTTGCATGGTCTAATTTAAGGGATATAGTTAATTTAACTTTTATATTGGGTGCAATATATGTTGCCTTTCTTTTAATAAAAGGTAATAGTGAAGCTTGGAAAAAATCATTAATTATGTTAATAGTTGTTGTATTTATTATTAATTTTTCTTTATTTTTTGCTAGGGTTATTGTTGATGCAGGTAATTTAACAGCAAGAGTTTTTTATAACACAATAAGTATTAAAATTGCTGATAAAGACCATTTTTCAGTAGCAAAACATTTCTATAAGAATGAGGAGAGTTTTGAGTTTAAAAGTGTGGCTGCAGCTTTTTATCAAGATTTACAGCCAGAAAAATTGATAAATAATGGGACAGTTTTTAATTATTTTGTAGGTACTCAATCAAGTGTGGCTATTTTTATGTTGATATTAGGAATACTTATTTTTACTAATTTAGTTATAGCCAAAAATCTTTTTTCAGTTTCTTTAATGCTCATAACTAGGATTGTATTTATTATTTATTATATGGTATCTGCTCCATTTTATTTTTTAGCGCTATTTTTACCTTTGGGAAAAATAACTGGAGGAAAGATGGAATTTTATACGGGATGGTTATATCCGTTACTTAATAAGTCTTTTTGTATCGTTACATATCTTTTTTTAATTTGGTTGGCGTTGTTGATTTTAAAAAGTCCAATGGCGGGGGATTTTACAGAAATCGTTGAAGGGCTGTCTGCTCCAACAGGAGATGGGGAAGGAAAATCAGTAGAACATTTTAGTGCGATGTTACCATTTGTTGCAATATTTATAATTAAAGCATTGTTTGTAGTAAAAATGCTTGATATTGCACATAAAACAGCGAGTCAGATGTGTGAAGATGGAATTGGGTCGTTGGGTAAGGTCGGTGCTTTTGCTGGAGGGACTTTGGGGGTAGCGGGGAAATTGGGGGGTTTTGCAGTAGCCAGAAGGATCGTGGGTAGAACGTTAGGTAAGCGTATTGCGAAGTCGGATTGGGCAAATAGGTGGGCAGCAAGTGGAAAAAATACCACACTTGGAAAGCTTGGGAAGCTTTCTTTGCAGGCTGGTATGAAGATGGAAAGTTTGCAATTTGGTGGAAAATCATATAATGAGAAATTTAAAGAAAGACAAGAAGAAGAAGAAAGAATTAAAAGAAGAATGACAACAGAGAATCGTAGGAAGAGGTCTTTTGCAGAATATGGATTAAATTTAAATAAATTAGATTCTAAAGAAATACTTGGTTTTGAAGATGATAAATTAAATAAAGCATATAGAGAAGCGGGAGAGAAGGGGGGAATTGGTCAACAAGCATGGTTAGATAAAAATAGAAATAGAATAGGAGATATAACAGCAGATCAGATAATGATAAGTAAAGATGTTATTGAAAAAGCAAAAAATAGTGGTAATAATATGGCGACTAGGACAGCAATTAGGGCGGTTGATTTCTTATTTCCTGATAGAAAAGAATCTATTGAAGCTTTGGAAAATAAACAAGCTGGAGTGAGTGGAGTACAAAAAGAAATGAAAAATGTAGAAAATAGGCGAAAAGAAATTAATAAAAAAATAGAAGATAGAGTAAAGGAAACGGATCAAGTTGCGGTAGGATTAAATTTTGCTATTGAAAGTGCTAGCAGTGACGTAGATATAAATCAATTCTTAGAAAAAAATAAAGAAAAATTAAGTACACTGGGTATAAAAGAAGAAGAGATAATGGAAAATTTTGAAGAATTACAGGGGGTTAGGAAGGAGGCTACTAAAGAAAGACGGGAATTGGTAGAAGAAATTCAAAAAGCTGAAATTGGTGATACTAGTGGTAATATTAAGGGTCTTCAGGAAAAACTTACTAGGGCAGAAAAATCAATGGAGGATTCTGGAGCTTTTGCTAGTACAGGAGATAAAGAAATGGTGGGTAAATTAAGGGAACAAATTAGTAACGCAAAAAAATCTTCAGAAGGGCTATTCAAATTAAAAGATGAATTAAATCAATACGATATTAAAATTTCAAGAAAGGAAGCAAGTTTGGTTGGTGGTTTGGAAAAAACTGTTAATGATGCAAATAGTAGGGCTAATGAGAGTGTAAAAGAACATCATAGGCCAGAGAATGATCAATTAGAAGATGAAATGCAACAACTTATAGAAGAAAAAAGGGAGATATTGGAAGAATTTGCTAAAGGTGTTAAGAGTGAGGATAGATTAACTAAGGAATCTGCTCGAAGTGCTTAATTTGTTTTGTGATTTGTTTTGCGAGTATTGTTTGTAATAATATTTTAATTTAAAAATGGTGAAAAACAAAAAAATAAATATTTTGATTTTACACAATATTCGATCTATTTTAAATATTGGAGCTTTATTTAGGACTTGCGATGCTGTGGGAATTGATAAAGTTTATCTTACGGGGTATAGTCCTACGCCTTTGGATAGGTTTGGAAGAAAACGGGAAGATTTTAAAAAAGCTTCTTTAGGGTCTGATGAATTTTTAGATTGGGAATATAAAAAAAATATTGGTTTACTTTTAGATAAATTAAAAAAAGATGGTTTTAAAATTTTTGCCATAGAGCAGGATAAAAAGTCAGTGAATTATAAGAAAGGAAAAATAAAAAATAAAAATGTATTTATTTTGGGTAATGAGGTGAGGGGAATTTCAAAACAAATATTAGATAATAAAGTAGATCAGATTTTGGAAATACCGATGAGAGGTAAAAAAGAATCTTTGAATGTTTCTACTACTGGGGGAATAGTTCTTTTTCATTTTTTGTGAT
>JAGLGQ010000061.1 GCA_023143935.1 Minisyncoccota bacterium | reverse complement strand
AAGAAAAAAGTAAAAAAATCAAGTCTAAAATTAATAATAATGTAAAAAACACGTGGTTTTTCATAAATTCCCCTACTGGTTTTTTTATTATATTACTTATTTTTGTTTCTACTTTATCATTTTTTTTAGGTAAATTATCTATAATTTATCAATACAGGAACAATCAAACTCAAAATATACAAATAATTAAAAGCCAACAAAAAAATAATATAGAAATTGTGGCCTCAAAAAAAGGAAAAGTTTTCCATTTTCCTTGGTGTTCTGGTGCACAAACAATAAAAGAAGAAAATAAAATTTATTTTAAAAATAAAGAAGAAGCAATAAAAAAAGGATATCGTCTAGCTAAAAATTGTGAGGATATTAAATAAAAAAACAGGATTTTGCTCCGCAAAATCCTGTTTTTTCAAAGTTTTATAATTAATATTTTAATACCATATTCCCCAAGTAACAACAACCCATTCTGAATAAATTGGAACTGAAACACCTTGACAATAATAATAATGCCAATCATGATAAGGTGTTAATGTTCTAGTTGTTATTTCAAATCCATCTACATTAGCATTTGCCTCTACTGTATTCCCATCCCCAAAATTTGTAATTGGCATTTCTCTTCCTTCCATACACCCCGAAATTCCAACAATTTTTGCCCCATATACACCCGGATGAGTTTCTTGACCGTGTCTCCATACCGAACTATTACCATTAGCAAGAAAAGGTACCGGTTCACTTTCTAAATAAGTTGGAACACTTGTTTCTTCTCCCACTTCATCAATTTTTTCGTACAAATACACAAAATTTTCTTTTATTTTTTCTGCAGAAATTACTTCTCCAGTTTGTATCCAATCTGTACCCTGCCAAGTGCCTACAGCAAATACAGAAAACCCTGCACCTAAAATTACACCTAAAATTATTAATAATGTTTTTTTACTAAAACTTTTTATCTTTTTCATATATTTATATTATCACTCTTTTTAAAAAATACAATTTGTGTTATCTTGCAAATTCTATTATTTTTGTTTCTCTAATTAATGCTATTTTAATTTCTCCAGGGTATTTAAGTTCTTCTTCAATTCTTAAAGCAATTTCTCGTGCAAGTTTTGAAGCCCTGTAATCATCTACCATCTCTGGTTTTACAAAAACCCTAATCTCTCTACCAGCAGATAAAGCATAAGCCTCCAAAACTTCATCAAAATCTTTGGTAATTCTTTCCAATCCCTCAAGTTTTTGAATATACATTCCCGCATTATCATTTCGTGCTCCTGGTCTTGATGCCGAAATAGCATCCGCCGTATCTATAATATAAGACTCTAGGGTTTCATTCGGATATTCTCTATGGTGTGTTTGCATTGCTTTAATAACATCTTCAGAAACACCAAAATTTTTCAAAATTTTTCTACCAATTTCCACATGAGACCCAGAAACATTAGAATCAATAGCTTTTCCTATATCATGAAAAAGTGCCGCATATCTAACCACTTCAACATTTGCACCTAATTCTTCAGCTAATGTTGCAGCAATTTGAGTTACTTCTAAAGAATGTTCTAAAACATTTTGTCCATAACTAGTTCTAAAATATAATCTACCAACTAAATCCAAAAGACCTTCAGGAATATCATATAAACCAACTTCTGTTACCGCTTCTAATCCTTTTTCTTTTATACTTTTTTCAACTTCATCTTTTGCAACTTCCACCTCCTCCTCTATTCTGGCTGGATGAATAATATCACCCGATATTAAACTTTGTAAAGAAATTTTGGCAATCTTTCTTCTGATGGGATCAAAAGACGAAATAGTAATTAAATTAGGAGTATCATCTACTATTAATTGTACCCCCGTTTGTCTTTCAAAAGAACGAATATTTCTCCCCTCCTTTCCTATAATTTTACCCTTTACATCATCTGACGATATATCTACGGTAGATGTAACCAAAGAATTATCAATTTGTCTTGAACATTTTTGCATAGCTACAGCCATTAATTCTTGAGCTTCTTTATAAATTTTTTCATTTTTTACTGTTTCTAATTTTTTTAAAGAAATAAATAAATCTTCCTTATGTCTATTTTCAATCCGATGAAATAATAAACCCAAAGCTTCTTCCTCTGACATACCTGATACTTTTTGAAGATCTTTATGTAATTGTAAACTTTGATTTTCAAAATCAAGCTCCTTAATATCTATCTTTTTTTTTAATTCATCTAGGATTTTTTCTTTTTTGTTAAAATAACTTTGTCTATCATCTAAATATTTATCTTTATCAGAAAGTCTTTCTTTCTCCTCCCTTAAATCTAATTCTTTTCTCCTTAATGTTTTTTTACTTTCTTCTATAATTTCCTCTGCTTTTTGATCTGCATCTCTTAAAATTTTATAAATTTTCTTATCTGCCTCAATTTTTTTCTCTTTAATTTTTACTTCTATAAAATTCCTACTCTGATTTAATAAAAAAGATTTAAAAAAATACCCAAACAAAGAAAAAAAGAGAGCAAAAGAAATATAAACTAAAACATCCTCCAATATCATAATAATATTATATCACTACTTCATTCTCTATCCAATTTTTTACAAAGCAAGGCTTAACACATGAAATTTTTTCATGTGTTAAGCCTTGCTTTGTGAAAAATATTATTTAGCTAATATACTAGTTCCTATTGTTTCATCTTCTATTTTTGAAATATCTTCCATACCAATAACTTTTATAGCTAAATTATTTTCTCTAGCCAAAGATATGGCTGCGGGATCCGCAAAAGTAAGGTTTTTTTCTAAAACTTCTGATGCTGTAATTTGAACAATTTTTTTAGCATCTTTATCTTTGTTTGGATCTGCGGTATAAACTCCATCTACTCCATTTTTTGCCATCACAACCATATCAAATCCAAGTTCTAAAGCTCTTTGTACACAAGTCGTATCCGAAGAAAAAAAAGGTTGTCCAAGTCCTGCAGCTAAAATCACTACTCTCTTTTTACTTAAATGCCGACTAACTCTTTTTGGTATATATGGTTCACACACCTGAGACATGGTTATTGCAGAAGAAACTCTTGTTTCAATACCCACAGATTCAAAAAAATCTCGTAAAACTAAAGCGTTTTGTACAATAGCCAACATTCCAATATAATCTGCTGTTGGTCTTTCTACTGCAACTTTCTCGATAAGTTCCTTTCCCCTAAATAAATTTCCACCACCAACAACCAATGCGACCTGATAATCTTTATCTATTAAATTTTTTACTTCTAAAGATATATTTTTCAAAACATTTTCTTTGTAATTTGAACCACCGTCCGCTAATGCTTCTCCCGATAATTTTATTAAAATTTTTTTATTTTTCATTTTTTTTAAAAAACCCCAAAAGAGATTTTAGTTACTTTAAAACTTTATCAATAATACCATATTTTTTTGCACCCTCAGTATCAAGCCAAAAATCCCTTTCCATATCTTCTTCAACCTTTTTTTTATCTTTACCAGTATTTTTAGACAAAATATCTATCAATCTTTTTTTAACATTTAATATATTTTTTGCTGTTATTAAAATATCCGTTGCCTGTCCTTCTACTCCACCTAATGGCTGATGAATCATAATTTCTGAATTAGGAAGGGAATATCTTTTTCCTTTTTCTCCTGCAGACAAAATCATAGACCCCATAGATGCAGCTAGACCTATACAAATAGTACTAACTTTTGGTTTTATGTGATTCATTGTATCAATTATAGCCAAACCAGCATGAACATAACCTCCGGGAGAATTAATATATAAAGTTATATCTTTTTTATCATCTTCTGCTTCTAAAAATAAAAGCTGTGCAATAATTGTATTTGCCACATTATCATTTATAGAACCAGATAAAAAAATTATCCTATCTTTTAAAAGCCTTGAGTAAATATCATAAGCTCTTTCTCCATCTCTTGTTTTTTCTATAACTGTTGGAATTAACATCATTTATTTTAATTATTTTTTTTGTAATCAACAACTATTTTAACATAAAAATAAAAAAACAAAGTATATATACTTTTACTTTGTTTTTTAAAATTTTATTTTATTTTTTTTCTTCTGTTTTACTTTCTTCTCCTCCAGAATCTTTATTTTCTTCTCCTTCTTCTCCCTCTTTTTCTTCAGCAAATTCTACTTCTTCATCATCTATTTCATCTGCTGCTTCAACGGCTGGAATAGCAGATACAATTGTCTCTTCTAAATTCTCTGTTGCAAACTCAACCCCTTCTGGTAAGGAAATATCTTCCAATCTAATAGCATCTCCTTCATTTTCTAATTTAGATAAATCAACTTCTAAAGAAGATGGGATATTTCTAGGTAAAGTTTTTACTGTGATTTCATGCATCGCAGTATTCAAAACACTACCTTGTTTCACTGCATTAGATTCTCCTATAAATTCAAAAGGTACTTCAACGTCTATCACTTGACCCTTAACAACTGCATAAAAATCAACGTGAGAAATTATATCTTTTCTTGGATCTACTTGAATAGCTTTTATCAATACATCATGTTCTTCTCCTTCAACTTCTAAAGTTAAAATAGATGAACCACCAAATTCATTGTATGTTTTTTCAAAAGTATTGTAATCAACAGATACCAAAACATTCTCTTCTAATTCTTTTCCGTAAACAACTCCCCTTATTTGAGTACTCCTCACAGGTTGTTTTACCTCCCTTTTTTCTACTTTTAGTTTAACCATAATGCCAATTATTATACATTATTTAATAAAAAAATCAATTTTTACACAATACTTTTTCTATAAAACATTGAATAATTAAATATTTGTTTAGCAACACACAAAATATATACTTTTTAAATAAATAAGCTAATCGTGCTACTTTTTAGTTTAGTGGTGCTACTTTTTAAGCTAATCATGCTACTTTTTAGCTTAACTAAACAATATTTTATTTCAGTACTAAACACCTCTAAACTACAATATTAAATAAAAAAAATCAAAAAATTGCGGAGCAATTTTTTGATTTATTTTTTTTTAAAATTAATTAACCATCAATTTCAACATTCTAAAATCTGTATTTTTATATTTATCTTCCGCCTCAATCTTTAAAAAATTTTCCTTTAAAACTCCGTCTACATCTGATAAATTAAATTTAAAATTATTTAAATTTGTAGAGCCAATATAATTATCATTTAAATAAAAATAATATTTTTTTATATCACTAGAATTTTCCTCTTGCTTCATTTTTAAATGAACATTCTCGTTTTCATCAAATTTATCACCATCGTTCGGAGATAATACAAAAAAATCTATATTGTTTGCTCTTTCCTCTTTGGGTTTATTTTCATCATTTTCTGTATTATTTAATAATACACCTGAATTAATTAAAATTACCATTCCCTCTAAAGCTTTTATCAAATCTGTCTGTATGGCATCTTGATGATTCTCTCCCAAAATCCAATCTTGAACTCCTTTTTCCCAATTTTTATAATTAGCATCTTTATTATCCATACCGGGAACTGGACCCCTTGGATTTTTTTTATCAACCCAATGTAAAATAGAATGATATTCTGGTATGGCTATTTCTTCTATAAATTCTTCTGGAGTTTCTTCTGTTGCCAATGTACCACTTTTTGTATCTAATCTTATAGTCTGACCCCCCTGATAAATTCCCCTAAAAACAGGTTTTGTACTTAAATCAGTTAAAGATTCCTCTTCTGAAAAAGAACTTCCAACACTATTTCTTAATGCAACATCCATTGATGCTCTCCAAATTTTATGAGCAACTTGCCCAGCCTTAAAAGAACTCGCTGGTTTATTATCATTATTACCGACCCAAACTCCCACAACTACATTTTCTGGATCATAACCAATAGCCCAAAAATCTTTAAAATCATTTGTTGTTCCAGTTTTAACGGCAACTTCTCTATCTTCATAATACAAATCTGAATATCTACCATATGTTGGGTATTTTAATTCATTATTAGATAAAATTTTATTTAACTGTTTTACATATTTAGAATCAACCACTCTCTTGGGCTCTTGTTCAGATTCAAAAATAATATCACCTTCAGCATCAAAAATTTCTTTAATTGAAATAGGTAAAGTTTTTATTCCCTCATTAGCAAACATTCCATAAACTGATGCTAAAGATAACAATTGAACCTCACCACCACCTAAAACTAAATTTAAACCATAATGATTTATTGAACGATTTAATGAATCAAGTCCAAATAATTGTGCATTTTCTAAAGAATTACTTAAACCCGCTAGATATAACGCTTTAACGGCTGGTATATTTCTAGATTCAGCCAAAGCCTGTTCTATAGTGACTGGTCCACGGTACTTTTTATCAAAATTTACAGGAGCATAACAACCCTTTTCTCTTCTTTCTTTATCAGTTAATTTTTCCTTTTCCTCTTCGCTTTCTAATTCATCTTCTTCAAAACACCCAGCAGAAAATTCTGTTTCCACATCCCATAAAATAGTTTTGGGAGTATAACCTTGCTGAAGAGCTGTTAAATAAACTACTGGTTTAAAAGTTGACCCTGGTTGTCTTAATGCGGTAACAATATTATATTTTCCATCTATATTTTTTTCAAAATAATCAATTGAACCAACCATCGCCAATATATTTCCCGTTTTGGGTTCAATTACTACAACTCCAGCATTAGAAATACTTAAATCTTCTTCCGCTTCTTCTATTTTTTCTTTTGCTATTTTTTCTAACTCTTCTTGTAAAATTATATCTAGAGTTGTATGAACATTTAATCCAGAAGTTCTAACTTCCTCACCAAATTTATTTTTTAATTGCTCAACAATATACATCACAAAATGCGGAGCTTTAATTCTCGGATTTCCTTTTTTAAAAACAAATTCTACCACCTCTTTTTTTGATTCTTTATATTCATCTACGTTGATATAACCCTGCTGAAACATTAATCGCAAAATTAAATCTTTTCTATTATCCAAATCTTCTCTGTGTTTTCCGTACGGAGAATAAGTCGTAGGAGCTTGCGGCATAGCTGCTAAATATGCAGATTCTGCTATATTTAAATCTTCGGCGTGTTTATTAAAATAATACGAAGATGCTTCTTCTATACCATACAAAGTTCCACCGTATGGGGATTCGTTTAAATATAATTCTAATATTTGGTCTTTTGTCCATAATTTTTCTAATTTATATGCCAAAATTGCTTCTTTTACTTTTCTGGTTATAGTTTTTTCTGGTGTTAAAATAGTATTTTTAATAACCTGCTGGGTAATAGTTGATCCTCCCCGAGTATATTTTCTTTTTTTGGTAAAATTTTCATAAGCTGCTTTTATTATAGAAGCTGGCTTAATTCCAGAATGTTCATAAAAATCTTTATCTTCAACAGCAACCGCTGCGTGTATAGCATGCTTAGAAATTTTAGATATAGGTATAATTGTTCTAGATTCATCACCATATAAACGATACAATAAAATACCGTTTTTATCATAAATCTTTGTAGATTGTGCCACTTTCAAATTACGTATAATTTCAACAGATGGAATTTCCAAAGAAGAAACCCACAAAAAAACACTTCCCGCAGACATAAAACCTAATATTAAAAAAATTAAAAATAATGTTTTTAAAAATTGCATTTTTTTTCCTCTTTTTACTTTTTTATTAAACTCCTTCGTTCTCTTAAACAACGCTGTTTCTCTTTTTTGTTTCTTAAATAAATTAATTCTATTTATCATAGAATTTTTTATCCTTTTGCTTATTTTTTTTCTTTTGAATTCTACCATATTTAAGTTTTAGTGATTTTATCATATTTTTTCTTTACTAGCTAACCATTTTTGATATAAATTCAACGTATTTTAATACGCGATGTCAAATACTTTTTTTTATGCAAAAAATACGATATAATGAACCTCATGAATGAAAATTATGCCGTTGGAATAGATTTGGGTAGCCAAAATATAAAAATCATTTTAGTAAAATTTTCCGAAAATACCACCTTACCTAAAATTATTTCAAAAGCATCTTATCCCTCATCCGGAATATCTTTTGGTTATATAACCAATAAAAAAGAATTAAAAAAATCGTTAAATTACGCTATAAATAAATTCCAAAAAGATAATAATGTAAATATTAAAGAAGTGTTTCTACCCCTTGATGGTTATGGATTAGAATCAGAAAGTATCCCCATAATACAAACCATGGCAACTGGGTTAATACAAAAATTTGATCTTGAAAAAATATCCGAAAAATCTGAATTAATTCTTCAAAAGAAAAACCCTAATCAAATTATTGATAAAAATATCATTAATTATATTATTGATAAATATGAATATTTAGATGATCCACAAGGGTTAAATGCAAAAAAACTAGAAGCTAATACTTTTTTTCTGACATGTCCACCAAATAACATTCAAAATATTGAAGATGTAACAGACCAACTTAATTTAATAGTTGAAGCATTTACGGCAGGACCCATCACCTCATCACAATTTAGTTTACAAAAAATAGATAAAAAAATTGGATGCATATTAATAGATTACGGAGCAGAAAAAACTAGCCTCCTACTTATAGAAAAAAATAAGCCAAGAAACTTCTTCGTAATTAAATATGGATCAAAAAACTTAACAGAAAAAATATCATTATTTGAAAAAATATCATTTAAAGAAGCAGAAAAAATTAAAATATCAAAAATTAAAACTCAAAAAATAAATAAAATAATAAAAGATGAACTTACACTTCTGGCAAAAGAAATAAATAAAATATTAAAAAAATGGAATAAAGATGCAATATTGCCTGGGGGGGCTATCATATCTGGTGGTGGTTCAAATATAAACTTTATAGAAGAAATATTTAAAAAAGAATTAAAATTACCAATCAAAAAACCTTTTAATCACATACTGGACCACGACACCGATTATAATATAGTATATAGTAATATTTTAATTGGACAAAAAGACGCCATAAAAATAAAATTTAAAACTCCAGAAATCCTTGAAAAATCATGGGGAACTATAAAAAAAATTTTTAGTTTATTTAAAATTTAACTTACATAACATAAACTTTTAAGAAACCTTTTTAATTTAATAAAAATAATTATTTATTTTTATCTATGTCCATATCTAAAGACCAAGCTAAATCTCTAATTTTAGATCTACTTATTTTAGGAATATATTGTTCATCAACTGTAACAATATTTTTTTTCATATCATGATCAATATATCTTGCGTCTCCATTAGTTCTTTCTTTCTTTTTCCACACATATCTTTTTGGTTTAAAAGTATAAACAAAAAAAGATTCAAGAAAATAAACAAAAGGTCTCTTATTTACCTTTAAAAAAGCTAGTGCTCCACCAAAAGCCAATGGAAAAACTGCTAATGTAAACCTAATTATTGTTGGCAATATTGGAACAAATTTTTCCAAACCAACAAAAATAGCAAAACCTCCACCTACTGAACCAGCTATATAAATTGCCTGCCTAAAACTTAACGGCCCAAAAATTTTATCTTCTATATCTATAAACTGAGGAACTTTATGTCTCATATTTTTTTATTATAACAATATAATAAAAAAAAGGAAACAATAATGCTTCTTTTCTAAAAAAATTATTATTAATTTAATTTAATTATTATTCTATTACCACTTCTTCTTGTTGTACTTCTTGAACCTCTTGAATTTCCTGAATTTTTTGCACCTCTTGAGCCTCTTGTTCTACCTGTTCTCCTGATTCTACCTGTGGTGGATTATACAAACCCCTTAAATATAAACAATTATTATTTAAATTATTTAATATATTTATTTTTTCCTCATCTGAATACTCTTTTTCCACTTTTTTTGCCTCTTCTACAATTTTTACCAAATCTTGTCTAGCCATTACTTCACAATTTCGAAAAGCAGATGCAAAATTAATATTTGAATTCTGTACATTAATTTTTAATGTCAAATATGGCACCCAAATCAATCCATAAGATATAGCCCCAACTGTAAATAAAATTAATAATAACCTTACAATTTTTCTAAAAAAATTCTTACGATTAAACCTTCTAGCAACATTTCTAGTATTTTCTTTATTTATCATAACAAAAAAATTATAACAAAAACAAAAGAAGTTGCAAATAATTTTTAAAAATATCACTTCATATTAATATATTATTATATAATTAAAAAAACACCATTATAATAAATGATGCATTTCCAAAAAATAATATTTTATAAAAATATTACCAAGCAAAATAAGCAAATGCCTTATTAGCTTCTGCCATTTTATGAGTATCTTCTTTTTTCTTTACTGCAGAACCTTCTCCTTTTGCAGATTCCATCAAAATATCAGCTAATTTTTTAGACATATTTTGACCCTTTCCATCTCTTGCAAATCCTATAATCCATCTCATTGCTAATGCAAGTTGTCGATCCGCAGAAACTGGAATAGGTACTTGATAATTAGCACCACCAACTCTTCTTGATTTTACCTCCATTTCTGGACCAACATTTTTCAACGCTGTTTCAAAAATTTCAATCGCTTTACCTCCCCCCTTTTTTTCTATGATATCAAATGCATCATATACCATTTTTATTGCTACAGATTTTTTTCCATTAAGCATTATATAATTCACAAACTTTGAAACTTTTTTTGAATCATGTCTTAAATCTGAAACTAATCTATCTTTTTTTTTATGTGGTCTTCTCATAATTAATTTTTTATGATTTAGGTTTCTTTACTCCATACTTAGACCTACCCTGCATTCTCCCCTCTACTCCAGTAGTATCTAATTTTCCCCTAATTACAGTATATCTCACACCAATATCCTTTACTCTACCACCTCTTACTAAAACAACTGAATGTTCTTGTAACTGGTGTTGTTCTCCGGGAATATATGCTGTAATCTCCATACCATTAGTCAACTTTACTCTAGCAACTTTTCTAACCGCAGAGTTAGGTTTTTTGGGATTAGTGGTTGTAACTTTTGTACAAACACCTCTTTTAAATGGTGAAAAATATTCTGTTGGTTTTGACTTTAAAGAATCAAATCCTTTTCTCAAAACTACAGCTTTTGATTTTTTAACCTGTTTTTTTCTTGCTTTTTTTACTAATTGATTAACTGTTGTCATATTTTATAAATGAGAGTCCTTTTCTATGATAAGCTCGGCTGGTCTCTCATGATTTAATGCGACCGAACATTTTTTTATTTAATTCATTAGTCAACTACAACCTCAAAATTAAATATTGATACTTTGAACCAAAAATGAATTAGAATTCACATCTGCTTTTTCCGATACAATAGAGAGTATTTTACAACAAAAACTAAAAAATTCAAGTCTAAAATAACAAAATTATGATATACTGTTACGAATATGCAAAAACCAAAATCAACAAGACAAAAAAAGATTGAAGAAATAGTTAGAGAAATAGCAGGACCGTTAATTGCTAAAGAAACAAATGGTACTAGTTTAATTACAGTTACTCGTGCAAGTATCTCTCCAGATTTAAAAAGATGTACGGTATTTATATCTGTATTTCCACAATCAGCAGAAGAATCTGCCTTAAATTTTCTAAAAAGAAAACGTCCTGACTTAAAAAAAGAATTCAGAAAAAAAACTCAAACTAGAGTTACTCCTTTTTTTGATTTTGAAATAGATTTTGGAGAAAAAAATAGACAATTAATTGAAGAAATATCCCAGAAAAATTAATAAAGAAACTTGCTGGTCTTATTGTTAATAAAAACAAAAAAGTAATAAAAAAATTAAATATTAAAAATTAAAAAAATTGATGATTGATAAAAATATGAAATTAAAACTCAAAATCATCATCTTTGTCCCCACCAGAACTCGCAGTATGATATTGATCTAATTCAGAAAATGAAGTTTTTGCGGAATCAAAATATAAGTTTATAACTCCCGTAGCACCGTTTCTATGTTTTTCAATAATTAATTTTGCTTGGTCTTCCTTCGTCTTTCCATCTTCTTCAGATTTATCTCTGTGAATAAACATCACCACATCCGCATCTTGTTCAATAGAACCAGAATCTCGCAAATCTGCCAATCTCGGTTCAGCATTTTCCCCCCTATGTTCAATATTACGAGAAAGCTGAGACAAGGCAATTACGGGAACATTTAATTCTTTTGCTAATTGTTTTAGCCCCCTTGAAATTTCGGTAACTTCTTGTACTGGTGATGAATTTTTTCCAGTTTTTATTGGAGCCATAAGTTGTAAATAATCTACAATTATTAAATCAAGTCCATGTTTTCTTTTTAACTTCCGAGCAGCTGATTTCATTCTTAAAACATTATTATAAGAATTATCATCAATAAAAATTTTTGCAGAAGATAGTCTATCTATAGCATCTCTTAAAGCACTAAACTCTCCCTCTTCATTTAAATTTCCAGTTCTCAATTTCCACGCATCTATCATCGCCTCAGCTCCCAACATTCTATCAGTAAGTTGTTCTTTACTCATTTCAAGAGAAAAAAAAGCTACAGATTTTTTATGATCAATTGCAACTTTTCTGGCAAAATCTAAAGCAAGAGATGTTTTCCCTACAGAAGGACGGGCAGCTAAAATAATTAAATCAGATGGTTGAAACCCAGATAATTTGTAATCCAAAGATGAAAATCCTGTTGCTACTCCCCGAAGCTTATCGCTACCCTCCTGTAATTTTTCCAATCTGCTATATGCCTCTTTAGTTACATTGGCTATATTATGAAATTCACTACCACCCATACCAGAAACAATAGAAAATATTTCTTTTTCGGCTTCATCTATTGAAGCTTCCACTTCCTCACTTTCTCGAAAACCAATTTCTGAAATCTTTTCAGAAGCTTCTATTAATCTCCTTTTAATATACTTTTCTTGAACAATTTTAGAATAATAATCAATATTAGCTGCAGAAGGTACAGCCGTGGTTAATTCTGCAATATATGCTTCTCCACCAATTGCTTCAAGTCTCCCCTTATCTTTCAAGTTTGAAGAAAGAGTTAATAAATCAACTGGTTCATTTTTATTAAAAAGTTCTAATATGGATTGAAAAATTATTTTATGTTTATCGGCATAAAAAGAATTAGGACTAATATCTTCCAATACTTCATATAAAGAATCTGACTTAATCAACACTGACCCCAAAAGTGCTTTTTCTGCATCTATGTTTTGTGGAGGTAATCTCAAATCTTCTTTTATCATAAATTCATTCTAGCACGAAGAAAAAAAGAAAATAAATTATTTACCATAATATTGTTATAAACCTGTTAGTAACCAGTGGATTTTTTTATAAAAATTTATAAATTTTTAATTTGTTTAGCAATCTCTTTTTCTTCATTAATTTTTATTGCAAAAATATCTTTTTTAGTAATACCTAAAAGTTTCATTTTTTTTAAAATTTGATTTCTTAAAAATTCATTATCTTCTCCAATTCCCCCAGAAAATACAATAATATCTACATTTCCCATTAATCCTGCATATGCATAAATTTTTTCTACAATAGAATTTAAATATAAATCAAATGCCAATTTTTCTTTTTTGTATTTTCCTTTTTTGTCTGTTTCTACTTTTTCAATTATTTTTCTTGTATCCAAAGAACCAGTCAATCCTAAAAATCCAGACTTATTAGATAATAAATCAGAAATATAAGTTATAGATTTCTTCATTTTTTTTATTAAAATTTTATTTAAATCAGGATCCACATCCCCAGCTCTAGTTTTCATCATCAATCCAGAAAGTGGAGTAACCCCCATTGAATTTGCAAAAGATTTTTTATTTTTTACAGCTGTTACAGAAGACCCTCCACCCAAATGAGCAAAAATAATATTTTGAGGAAATTTCTTTTTTTTCTTTTTAAAAATATCCTGAACCTGATTTAATGCCGACAAAACGGCAGTACCATGAAAACCATATTTTCTAATTTTATATTTTTTTGCAATTTCTTGATTTATTGGAATTGTATAATTTTCTTTCGGAATTGTTCTGTGAAAATCAGTATCGAAAACTGCATAAATTTTTGTATCTCCAAAAATTTGTCGTAATTTTTTTATCTCATCCAAAGCAATTTTATTATGAATTGGAGCAAAAATTTCAAACTCTTTTATTTGCCCTAAAACTTTTTTATCAATTAAAATCGGACTATCTAAATCTCCACCATGTACCACTCTCAAACCAATTTTTGATATATTTTTTAAATTTTCCAAAAATTCTTTGTTTTTTTTAATATCTGTTTTTGAAAAATCAAATTCTAACTTTTCTAATTGTTCACCTTTTGACGAAAATACTATGTATTTTATAGCCGTTGAACCTGGATTTACCACTAATATATTATTCATAAACTCATTTTATCATAAAATATGATAAAATAATCATATTATGACAATAAAAGAACAAATAAAAACAGATTT
>JAGLGQ010000060.1 GCA_023143935.1 Minisyncoccota bacterium | reverse complement strand
ATAAAAATATTATGAATTGTGAAAATTTAAAAGATCCAAGTAAACAGGAACAAAATCCATTAAATCTTAGTAACGAGGAATTAGAAGAACAGAAAGTTAAAGACTGGCTAGAATTATGTAAATGTTTCTGTGGTTAAATTAAAAAACTCCTTTATCGGGAGTTTTTTTAAATTTACAATAGTTTTTTTTCAACAAGCCCGGCTTGTACGGTAACTTAAAGTTTACCGTACAGGCCGGGCCTGTTGGAAAATGGAAAAATGAAAAACCCCAGCCGAAGCTGAGATTTTTCAGTATTCACCCGATAAAAATCTAAAGAAATTCCGAAGAAAATCTAAAAAAAAATATCAAATGAATATAAATATTATAGCTTCCCTATTTAAAATTACAATCATTTTTTTAATCCAATGTGGATAACTTTTTTTGATATTTTTGTCAGAAAATTTATGCAATATTGTTTCCATCCATATTTCGTAAAAGACTAATTCTCTCTTCTATTGGTGGATGCGTGGAAAACATTTTAGCAAAAAAATTTCCTTTTTTTCCATCACCTTTTAAAGGATTTGAAATAAATAAATGAGCTGTGGCTGTACTTTTCTTTTTCATACTTTTACCCTGTTTAGATATCTTTTCTAATGCGGAAGCTAATCCTTCTGGGTATCGTGTAAGGAGCGCCCCACTAGCATCAGCTAAATATTCTCTTTTTCTAGAAACTGCAAGCTGAATAATCTTTGCAATAACTGGTGATAGTATGGCCAAAACAATTCCAATAATTAAAATTATTCCGTTACCTTTTTTATTATCTGAATTACCATAAAAACTCATTCTAATAAATAAATCTGAAAATATGGCTACAACTCCAACTAAAGTTACAACTATGGTCATGACCATAATATCTCTATTTTTTATATGAGAAATTTCATGAGCAGCTACACCTTCTGTTTCTTTTTTTTCTAGATTTTTTAGTAAACCCCTTGTAAAAGCTACTGAAGCATTTTTTGGATTTCTTCCCGTGGCGAATGCATTGATAGCGTCGTCTTTTATAATATAAATTTTTGGAGTGGGTAACCCTGCTGTTATGGCCAGATTTTCAACTATTCTAATAATTTTTAAATCATCAGAAACATGAGGGTCTGCTTTTTTTGCTCCAGTAACAGACAACACCACTTTGTCCGCAAAAAAATAAGAAAAGAAATTTGAAATTAAAGCAAAACCAACGGCAAAATATAAAATAATAGGATTTTGGGTATATTGAGCAAACAACCACCCCAAAAAAATTATAAATATCAAAAAACCACCCATTAAAATCCAAGTTTTTCTGATATTTTTTTCAGCTTGTGTGTATCCTGTTGCCATAAATATTATTTTACAAAATTATTTATTAAATCTTTTATATCACCAGCTGGTTCACTTATATTTTTATTTAATTCATCTACCGATTCACCAACTTTTTTAAATGAATCTAAAGAATCTGAAATATTACTACCGGTTTGTGATATTGTTTCTATGGTTGAACCAATACTATCCATCATTGGTTGTACCAAATACCAAGTTCCACACGCCATGGCTATTAAAAATCCCCAATATAAAATTTTGAAAAAGAAACCCCATCTATTATAACTCCTCAAGTCTCTCGTTATTTTTATATTATCATCTATTTTTTTTGATAATATATTAAGTTTTTCTAAAACTTTTTTTAAATCTTCTGTCATAAATATAAATATTAACATAACTATTGTCATAAAAAAATAGGTCAATTTTAAATTATTATAAAGTTATAGTATAATGGTTTATATGGAAATAATAACAAACACTTTAAATAATATTTTTTTATCTATTAATACTTTTTTAATTGATTTAGGTTATATTTATGAACCTAATGATTTATTTGTATTTATCTTAATAATATTATTTATTGTGATAATATTTCAAAAATTTAAAATTAGAAAAATTGAAAAAATTATCGCAAATATACCAAATATTCACATCAATAATAGATTTACTACGGAAATACAAAGAATTAATCAAAAATTAGATAAATTAAGCGTGTTTCAATCAGAAACTGGGATTAATTTTGACCAAATTAAAAAAAGATTAAAAAATACAAATAATATTAATTTAATAAAATATAATCCATATAAAGATATGGGGGTGGGAGGAAATCAATCCTTTTCTTTATCTATTTTAAATAAACATGGAAATGGTATTATTTTAACTTCATTATATTCTAGAGAAAAAAGTAGAACTTTAATTAAAAAAATTGATGCTTATTCTTCAGAACAAGAATTAACAGAAGAAGAAAAAAAATTATTATCAAATAAACAACAATAAATTCTTTGACTTTAAAGAAAAAATTGATAAAATATCAAATATTATGTCAAATAAAAAAGAATTGAAAAGTAAAGCGATCAAAAATGTTGCAAGAAATGACACTGATACTGGATCTCCAGAAGTACAAATTTCTATTTTAACAGAAAAAATTACAAATTTATCAGAACATTTAAAAATAAATAAAAAAGATTTGCATTCAACAAGGGGTTTATTGCAGATGGTTGCAGATAGAAGAAGATTAACAAAATATTTAAAAAGAAAAAATCCAGAAGCATGGGAAAAATTAAGTAAAAAACTTAATTTAAAAAAATAATAAAAAAAACTCTTAATTAATTAAGAGTTTTTTTAAAAAAATAAAAATTAAATTTTTGTAATTTCTACTTTAAAATAAGATTGTCTGTGTCCTTTTTTTGTTCCCATACCTTGATTTGTCTTATTCTTAAATCTTAAAGAAGTAACTTTTTTAGCTTTTCCTTCTTCTATGAATTTAGCTTCAACTTTTTTATCTTTTAAAAAGGGTGCGCCTACCTCTACATCCTTATCATCACTTGAAAGAACCACTTCATTAAAAACTATTTTATCTCCCTCTTTATAGTCTCCCTCAAGTTTTTCTATAGTAACGATATCTCCTTCTTTAACTTTATATTGTTTTCCTCCTGTTTGAATAACTGAAAATGTCATAATGGTTGAGATTATATCAGAAAAAGAAAA
>JAGLGQ010000006.1 GCA_023143935.1 Minisyncoccota bacterium | reverse complement strand
TATCGGAAAAATCATTGAAGAATGGGGGTTACGAATTAAAAGAGAGAGTTAGTGGTAATATTAAAATAGTTTCGGAAGAGGAACTTTTTAATATTTTAAAATAAAAATATGGTAAAAAAAATTAGATCAGAGAATGATATAGAAAAATTATCTAATCAACAAATGATTTTGTTAACTTTTTTAGTTGCAATTGTTGCAGCTATTACTTCCGCTATTGTTGTGATTCGTTTTTATGAAAGAAATCCTAATATTATTACAAAAATAGTTAATAACGAAGAGGTGGTTCAACGAGTAATCGAGAAAACATCTTTAGTGGATTTAGGGAAGACAGTAATAATAAAAGAATCTGATTTGATAGCTAAGGCTGTATCTGATAATTCAAAGTTTTTATTTGATGTGGTGATAAAGACGAAAAATGAAAGTAAAATTATTTCTAGTGGATTTAAAAAAGATGGAAAAATTTTTACACAAAAGTTTGATGTTCCAGAGGGTGCTAGGGTTTTTATAGAATTGGTGGAGATAGAAAAAGAGTTTGATAATGGTGATATTAGTATTTTTAAAGAAAAAAAGGGTGGAGTATTACCAGAGATAATTTCTGAGGTTGGGAATATGAAGTTGGAATCAACGGTTATAAATATGTTTTCTAAAAATTATGTAGAAAAAACATTTATAATAAAAAAAATAACAGATAGAATTTTTTTATTAGATTCAAATAAATATTCTGTTACAAAAAATATTGCGTTAGGGGTTGGTATTTCTGGAAAAGTTTTTGGAGTTGTTTCTGGAAAAAATATTTATTCATTTGATTATTTTAAAAAAGGATGAATATTTTAGAAGTTTATACAGATGGATCTAGTTTGGGTAATCCGGGAAGGGGTGGATGGGGGGTGATTTTTCTTGGTAAACAAAAAGTTTTTGAAATTGGGGGGGCACAAAGCGGGGTTACTAATAATCAGATGGAACTTTTGGCAATTCAAAAAGCATTTGAATTTTTGGCAGAGAAAAATTTTAAGAATTATGAAATAGTTGTTAAATCTGATTCTAAATATTTTATAGATGGTATTGAAAAATGGATTTTTAATTGGCAAAAAAATAATTGGAAGACGGCTAGTAAAAAATTAGTTAAGAATAGAGATTTATGGGAAAAAATTGTATCTCTTAGGGATTTTATCGAATTGGATAATAAGTTTAAATTTGAACATGTACGAGCTCATGTTGGAGAAAAATATAATGAAAGAGTTGATGATATAGCAAGAGAGTCGGCAGAGGAAAAAAAGGTGGAATTATTTAAGGGGAATAGAGCGGATTATTTTTTGTAATTTTTTCTATTGTATAATATTATCTTAATTTTATTATAGTATATAAAAAAGTGGCATAATAGGATTTTTTTGTTTTTGTGTTGTATTTTTTCTTTTTTCATTGTATAATTATTTTAATTATTAAAAAATAATCGTAAAAATTTATGAATATGTTAAATTATTTAAATAGAGTGAATTATGGGAATTTAAATATTTGGTGTAAAAAAATAAATAATTGTATAAGCAGTAAAATCATTAGTACTGTTTTTTTTGTTTTATTTTTTTTGTTTTTTTCACCAATTATGGCGAGTGCTGCAACGATAACTTCTACGGAAGTTGGGGGGGATTGGGAATCTTCAGTGACGTGGATTGGGGGAGTGGTGCCTTTAGAAACGGATGATGTTGTTATTGATGGAGATGTAAAACTTTTAACTTCTCAATATAGTACGCATGTTAAAATAGTGGATAGTATAAAAGTAACGAGTAACGGTAATCTTGAGACAACAAATTTAAGTTTTAGACCAGTTGATCTTGAAATTAGTAAAAATTTAAAAAATGATGGAATTATACATGAAAATGTACATGTATATTTGGGGGAGGATTTAGAAAATAATGGAATTATTT
>JAGLGQ010000059.1 GCA_023143935.1 Minisyncoccota bacterium | reverse complement strand
TTAGAGGATAAATTTTGGAGAAAGATGTAGTAAAAAATATAAGGTAATTGGGTTGTTGGTTAATAAGAACCTTTATTAATTTTAATAATAAAAATCATGAATATATTAACAAAAAGATTATTAATAAGTAGTATGCTTGGTTTATTATTTGGGTTTTTGTGTTTTTTTGGACTTACACAATCACCAGAAACTCCAACGGCATTCACAGCTTGGTCATATTCTAATCCAATGTTTTGGATGGTAATTCTTAACAGGGTTATTTTAGGTGCTTTTGTGGGAATTTCTGGCTTTATGACTCTTCATCCAATGTTTAAATTTAGGATTTGTCCAATATTTAGAGGGATGAAAGTAGGAGTTACGGTATCTCTTCTTTTGGCCGTGGGAGTATTTTTATCTCCAGAATCAGAAGGAACATGGAAAGCCTTTTGGTTAATTTTGGGCGCAGGAGCATTTTATGGGGCAGTTATTGATATTATTACCACAAAATATTCAGGAGAAGGAGAAAGCTTGATCGTAAGAAAATAAAGAAATTTTATATTTCTTGCTCAATCATTTTGACCCGATTTTGCGAAGCAAAATCGGGTCTTTTTTTTTAAAAAAACTTGCTATAATTATTTTATGTTAAATACTCAAATCCTAAAAAATATGTTTCATGGTAGAACTCATAATTTTTGGCTTTTTGAATCGTCAATTGGTTTACATATTTTTGCATCAACTTTAATTTCTGCATTTATTCCAACATTATTATATAGAGCTGGTTTTTCCATAACTCAAATTATTTTATATTTTTTTCTTTTTCATTTTTTTAATATTTTTTTTCATCTGGTGGTTGAACATTCGGTTTATAAATTTGGATCAAAAATAAATATCATTTTTGCCACTTTTATAAATATTTTATTTTTTGTTTCACTTGCGTTGATACTTCAAATGAATGGCATGTATTCTCTTATTTTGATAGCAGTCCTCGCTGCTCTTTATGATGCTTTTTATTATGTTACTACAAACTATGTATTTATTAGTGCCAATCAAAAAAAAGAGAATATACGCAACAATACAAATATTCTCTCTATCGTTATTAACAGCGCATCCTTTTTTGGTCCAATTACTGGGTCTTTTCTAATTTTAGTTTTTGGCGAATCTGTATTAATTTATTTTGTTATTTTGTTTTTTATATTTTCTATAATTCCTATTTTAAAGTTAAAAAATATTCAAGTTAAACCCGAACATCGCCCTGTAAAACTCAAAGCCTTTTTTAGTAATCCGGTAGAAATTAAAAATTTTATGGGACTTGTTTGTTACAAAATAACACAAGGAATAGAATGGTTTTTATGGCCATTATTTATTTACTTATTTTTTAATGGAAAATTAGAGGCTGTAGTTTTGTTAGCTGTTTTAATAGCTGTTTCTGGGCTTATTTTTACTATTTTTAACTTTTTTCTAAATAAAAATTATCAAAAAATTTTATTAATTGGAGGAAGTTTATTTTTAATTTTATCTTGGTTAATGAGAATTTATTCCGATAATGCTATTATTTTTTATATAGCACCAATAATAGCATCTGTTGCATTATTATCTATACAATTACCAATAGATTCAAATATTTACAAAAGAGCAAAACAAATAGGACCTTTAGCTATGGCAACTTACAAAAATTTAATATCGATGCTTTCAAAAGCAATCTTTTTTGGATTTTTATATATAATTGCTTTAAATACTTCAACAGAAACGGTATTTCAAACCGCATTTTGGATATCTATTTTATCATCAACATTTTTAATTTTACTTTCCATAAAATCAAATAATTAAAAAACACCCATTTAAATAGATATTTAAATGGGTGTTTTTTTTTGGTTATTTATTATGCAATAAATAATTTACTTATAAAATTAGTAAAAACATGATCTTTTAGTATAATATAAGCATAACATTAAACTAATAATTTAAAAATATGTCTAAAAAAGATACTTCAATCGTACTTTTTCACGAAAAACAAGTTCGTCGTCATTGGGATGATAAAAAGGAACTGTGGTATTTTTCGATTGTGGATGTAATTGAAATTTTAACAGATAGTCCACGACCAAGAAAATATTGGAATGCCTTAAAAACCAAATTATTAGAAGAAGGAAGTGAAGTGTCCCAAAAATTGGGACAGTTGAAAATGAAAGCTCAAGATGGAAAGATGAGAATGACAGATGTAGCTGATACAGAAGCACTTTTAAGGCTTATTCAATCAATTCCGTCCCCTAAAGCAGAGCCTTTAAAGATTTGGCTTGCGAAAGTCGGATATGAAAGGATTGAAGAAACTGAAGATCCAGAATTAGCAATTGATAGAGCCATGCGAACATATCTTAAAAAGGGATATTCCAAAGAATGGATTAATCAAAGACTTAAAACAATTGAGGTTCGTAAAGAACTTACAGATGAATGGGAAGAAAGGGGGGTAAAAAAAGGTTTGGAATTTGCCATTTTAACTGATGAAATTACAAAAGCGTGGTCTGGAAAAAGTGTTAAGTCTTACAAAAAATTTAAAGGTCTCAAAAAACAAAATTTGAGAGATAATATGACAAATCTTGAATTAGTTTTAAATATGCTTGCCGAAGTCTCAACAACAGAAATTTCTAAAGAAAAAAAACCAAAAACTTTTTCTGAAAGCAAAATTATTGCTAAAAAAGGCGGAGATACAGCCAAAAAAGCAAGGAAAGATATTGAACAAAAAACAGGAAAAAGCACTATTTCTACAAAAAATGCAACACATTTACAAAAAAACAACATTAAAAAACTTTTTAACAAATAAAATTATGATAGATAATATTGAAAATTTAAAATTCAAAAAAATTTTAATTAAAAAAATGTTCGCTATTATTTATTACGCAACAAATAATTTATTTAAGAGGAATATTTGATCCTTCTCCAGCATATTTTGTTTCCATCCAACCCATAAAAAGTCCTATACTAACACCATCAATAAGTGCCCAAAAAGGTGAATTTAGACCCATCCACGATACGATATTTGATTCCATTATTACTTCCATTGTTTCATAACTAAGTAAAATATACATAAGAGCAAATATGAAACCCATAACACTTCCTCGCATCCACCACCTCATTTTAAATCCAAGAATTGGATGATAATCAAATATCCCAACAAGTCCAAGCGTAAATCCCATCATTACAAATGTAATAAGAGTACCAAAACCAAACATACTAAATAAAGGAAATCCAAAAATTGGCGACATTGCAATTGATAATATCCCCACAACCATACCTATAATAACTCCAATAAATATCCTACCTGTTACTGAATGAATTTTAAACATGTTTTTATTTTTAAAAATTAATAATACCTTTATTATATCATTTTTCCATGGGGGCACATATATTATGTTGAGTAAAATGTAGTAAAAAATATAAGATAATTGTTGCTGGTTAATAAGTGGAGCAGTTTTAAAAAGACAACTATTTTATTAATTCTATTTGTTCAGATGACCATTTGGGTGAATTAACCAAAACTAATTTAAGTCGTTTTCCCTCAGACCAATACTTCTCACCCTTTTTAAAATGATAAAAGTCACCTTCTTCAATATTAAAATCGCCAAATTCCGAGTGAATAGTTCCAGAACCACTTAAAACATAGTAAATTTCCTCACAACCCGTATTCACAATTCTTCCTTGGTCTGGAAATCTGCCATCAATATACGCTATTGCAAAACTTACATTTTCACTTTGAAAATTATACTCCCAAACAGAACACTGTTCAGAATTTACTTTCTCTTTTGCTTGTGACTTTTTAATTAACACAATTGTTTTTTTTTAAAATTTTTGATAACGTTTTGCCCCACCACATCCATATTTTAACATTTTAATAATTATCGTGGAATATCCCAAATTCTAGAACGAATCATATATTCATTTTACACCAAAAAACATATTTTATGGTGCTCCCACCAGGACTCGAACCCGGAACAACGGTTCCGAAGACCGTTGTGATATCCATTTCACCATGGAAGCATGCACACAGTTTACCACAATTTCCCCATTTTTAGAATAAAAAAAAATTCTTTACGAGTCTTGCTCGTAAGGAATGGGATTTATTTGAATAATAAAATAATTCTCGCCTTTCTTTTTTTGTGTTAAAATTATTTAATGAAAAAAATTCTTAAACCAATTTTAAATTGGTTGCGTAAAAATATTCCAGAAACACACCCACTACGTGTTTATTGGCAATTTATGAAAGCATTAATTATTAATTTAATATTTTTATTTCCCTCAAGAAAATTTAAAATAATCGGAGTTACAGGAACAGACGGAAAAACCACAACAGTTGAGATGATTTCTCATATTTTAAAAGAAAAAGGTATTAAATTTGGAAAAATTTCTTCTGTTGAAATAGAAATTGCAGGAGAAAAAAAAGATAACAAAACACATAGAACAGTTTTATCGCCCTTGCAAATGGCAAAATTTTTTCAAGAATGCGAGAAAAAAAAATGTGAGTACATCATAGTAGAAGCTTCTTCTCATGCCTTATATCAAGGAAGACTTTTTGGTATCAAATTTGACATTGCAGTTTTAACAAATATTACAGCCGAACATTTAGACTTTCATAAAACATTAGATGATTTGAGAAAGGCAAAAAAATTATTATTTACTAAATATTTAAAAAAAGATGGAATTAAAATTTTAAACAAAGAAGATAAAGTTTTTTTTGAATGGTCAGAAGGATTTAAAAATACAAAGTCTTATTCCATTAAGGACAAAAATGCGGATTTATTTGCTTTGGATATTTTAGATAAAGAGGGGGGGATAGAGTTTATTGTTAGTGGTAATAAGAAAATAAAAATTAATACTAATTTGCACGGAGAGTTTAATGTTGAAAATATTTTAGCGAGTATTTTGGCGGTGAGTAGTTTAGATGTATCAATAGAATGTGTAAAAAAAGCTTTTGAAACATTTAATACACCAAAGGGAAGAATGGAAGAAATAAAGATTGATGGGATAAATTTTAGAATTTTTATTGATTTTGGATTAACACCAAATGCATTTTTACAAACATTTAAAACTTTTTCAGATTTAGCACATTCAAAAGGAGGAAGATTTTTTGCTGTTTTCGGAGCAACAGGAGATAGAGATAAAGTTAAAAGACCCGAATTAGGAAAAATCGCTGGAAAATTAGCAGACGGAATATTTTTAACAGACGATGAAACTTACACAGAAGATCCAAAAAAAATTAGAGATGCTGTAAAATTCGGATTAAAAGAAGTGGAGAAGCGGGAAGTATTTTTAAAATTAAATAATATTTCGGATGATCAGAAAATTGAGTTGTTTAAAAATAAGTTGTTGAATAATAAAGATTTTTTTGTTGAAATTGAAAATAGGTCTGATGCAATACTAGGAGCAGTAACAGTAGCGCAAGAAAATGATATAGTAGTTTTATTTTCCATCGGAGCTTTTTTAAGCAGAAATATGGGGGGAAAAGAAATTTTCTGGGACGAAAAACAAGAGATAAAGAATGCGATTAATAAGATTGATAATTTGGTTTAATTTTTTCTCCAAAATTTTTTACCGCTCGTTCAAATTGTTCTTTTGAAATTATTCCTTCTTTTTTTAAGTTATTAAGAAAAAAAAGATAATATCCTTTTGTCGTAGAATTTTTTACATATACTTCACCCGCATCCTCGTTAACCATGTCAATATTAGAGATTACAATATCTCCTGTTGATAATATTGAAACAACATCAACCCATGCATGGTGTTCAGCTATTGAATTTAAAATATTTTTTTCATCAAAATGTGTTCCAGCATAAAATACGTAAGTATTTTTTAATTGACTTGTTTTTAAGTCTTGACTTCTTTTTAAAAGATTAAAAATATTTTCTACTGCTCTAGTATAATTTCTACATATTCCCTTACCTTTTTCCAATAATTCAGCTATAGATCTTTTATCTATTGTGTTTCTAATTTTGTATGCTAATTTTGGATTTTTTTTAATGTAAGCTGGAAGGTTTTTTATAGATGTTTTTTTCAGAGAATAATCACCAAAAAAAGAGGGTTGAAGTCCTGCCGATGGAGACGCTTGTATATATGAATATGTTAATTCTTTTTGTACAATTTCAATGGCTAGTCTTATAGCTTGATAAGGAGTAAGATTATTAATATTTTCTATTTTTAATTTTGAAAGAATATCATGATTATTTTTTTTATTTAACCATTTTTCTAAAAAAATATTTAGTTTACCTTCCCGTTCATTTATCCCAGGAGGAAAAAAGAAAAATTGTTTTTTAGGTTTTCGGGGTAATTTTATATCCTTTGTGCTTTGTGGAGGATTGTATCTAGAATCAAAAGGAAGTATATAAATTTTTTTATTATGTATAGTAGTTAAATTTTCGATAGATAACTTTTTAATTTGAGCCATTTTTAAATTATTAAAATCATTTAAAATCGTTGGATCAATTGTTTCATTTTGTCTTTTTAAATCTCTAATTTTTTTATCTACATCTTCAATAAACCAAAATATATCGTCTTTTTTCATCCGTTCCATTAACCATTTTATTTCTTTTTCTGTTTCTTTAATGTTTAGAATTTTTCTTATTAATTCCGGTGTTTTAAATTTTGATAAGTTGCTTTGGTGTATGGTAGTATTAGAATTATATTTATCTATACAATAAACAACAGATGGGGGGATAGTATAAGCAAAAAACAATATAACCGTAGGTATAATAAAATCTTCTTTTTTTAATTTTTCTTTAAAAAAACTTTTGTCGTTGTTATTAATAGGCAGTTTTTCTGAACCTTTTATTTTTAATGGGAACATTTGAGGATCTTTCATTATATATAATATAACATATATAAAATATGTCAATAAATTTTTGTAATTTTTTTTATTTTTGATATAATTTTAATACAAATTTCAAAACTTTTGTTTATATTTTTAACGATTAAAAATTAACAAAAAAACCAAATATAATATTACAAATTATTCTCCCCAATTTGTCCACTTTTGTGTTGTTTTTTTGACACAATCTGCTATAATTGTCCTCACTTGTTTAATTAAGATAATAAAGTTTATAGGAAACATTGCGATTTTATATGATATATGGTAAAAAAAGTAGAAGAAACTAAAATAGGTATGGTTGTAGAGGCCTTACCAAATACGATGTTTAAGGTGCTTTTTGATGATTCAGAAGAAGAACAAATTGTAATTTTATCTGGCAGAATGAGAAGGTTCAGAATTAGAATTCTTGTGGGAGATAAGGTCGAGGTAAAAATTGATCCTTATGGAGGAAAAGGATTTATTATAAAGAGAATATAATTATTTTATGAAAGTAAAGTCTTCAGTTAAAAAAATATGTAAGGATTGTAAAAAAGTTAAAAGAAATGGAGTTTTTCGAGTGATTTGCAAAAAAAACCCTAAACATAAACAAAGACAAGGTTAATCATTAATTAAAAAAAGTTTATTAAAGTATGAGAATTTCAGGTATAACACTTCCAGACGAGAAAAGAATAGAATTTGCATTAACTTCTATTTTTGGTATTGGTAGATCATTAGCTCATTCAATTTTGAAAAAAGCTAATATAGATTTTGGAAAAAAAACTGGTGATTTAACATCTGAGGATGAATCTCAGATTAAAAAAGTAATTGACGAGCTAACTATAGAAGGAGATTTAAAAAGACAAAAATCTTCTAATATAAAAAGGTTAATAGATATTGGAACTTACAGGGGAACTAG
>JAGLGQ010000058.1 GCA_023143935.1 Minisyncoccota bacterium | reverse complement strand
AATTCATAATTAAGTTTTACTTCAATCCATTCTGTATCCCCCTTTAAACGATAATAAAACATTTGTGGCGTTTCTGTATCATTTAAATAAATATTAAAAGAATAAGCAGGACTAATTGTACTTTCTCTTATTGTTTCATCAAAAGAACTCTTATATTCATAAATATTTACATCATCTGGAAATCTAAATTTTGCATACAACCTATCATTAATTTTTCCAGTATTTTGAAAATCATTTTGAAAATAAAAATTATTTCCACCATAAGTATTACCAGAATTCATTATTCCCTCATTAATAATTTTAGTATTAAAAATTACATCACTTCCAATATATGAATTATTTCCATCATTATGTATTTTTATTATTTCAGCATTTATTTCAGTATTAGAAGAAATTGAAACATTATTTTTAACCTCAAGTTTTTTTAAATTATTTATTCCTAAAATATATGAAGCTTGTCCCACCTCATGAGAAATAATCACATCAGAATTTGGAATATTTAAATTAGAAAAAAAACGAAGGTCTAAAATTTTTTTATCAATAGTAGAATAATTTGAAAGTTTATTTATTTTAATATATGAAGACAAAAAAGCAAAAGAAAATCCATTATCAATAATTTCTGCTTTAATTTCTCGTATATCTTCTTGAAAAATAGTATCTTGCTTTAAAAATATTCTTCCATCAATCAGCACATCTCCAATAATATTAATACTTTCATTAAAAAGATTTAAATTTTTAATATAAAATTCTGAATCGTTTTCTATATTTCCATAAATATTTATATTAGAATAAGTATCCGTATTTATCGTACCCACATTAAACACATCTTTATAAAAATTTATTATTAATTTACTAGTATATTCCCCTGTAATTATTCCAGAATTAACAAAAAACGCATCTATATCTATGGTCTCAGGCGAAGTTTGTCCACCCGTAAATCCTCCTTCATTATAAAGATTTTGGGCTTTAAAACTACAACCTGCTGTTATATTAGCGGAATCTTTAATCATAATATCCTCACTAGCCTCTAAAACACCACAAGAATAATTTCCATTTTCTAAAATAATATTTTTAGCTTTTATTTCTTTTTCAAATCCATTAAAAATACCACCCCTAATAGTTAAGTTTGAATTTAAAGCTTCAATATCATTTGTATTTATATCAAACCCATTAAGTTCAATATTATTTTCATTTAAAAATATTATTTTGTCATTAATGGCAATTAATTTTTCAATAAACACATTAAACTGATTCGGAATATTTAAAAATTTATCTCCATATGATCTTAATTTTTTAAAATTTAAATTATTATTTTCTCCATTTAAAAAATATGTATCATATTCACTTGATAAATTAATATTCGGCTTTATACTTCCCTTAATTATTACGGGCTCAACTTCTGTACCATTACTTTTTATATTAAAAAATAAATCATCCGAAACAACACTATTGTTTTCTAAACTTTTATAAATATCAATAATTGGATGATTATTGTATTGATCTGGTATTAATGTTCCATTATTTATAAACTCTCCTTTTGTAGATATTTTTTCATAATTAGTAGTTTCTTTTTTTGTAATAGTTCCATTATTAATAAACTCTCCTCGCATTTCTGCAGTAAAACCTTTTAATTCTCCCTGATTTTCAAATTCACTCGTAAAAATACAAGGCGAAGGAGGGCTTCCTATAGAATTAGGTGAGCTAAAAATTACACCCGATTTAACTAAAATATTATCTACTTTATATTGAACATCTCCATATGGTACACATTCATAAGAACCACTTTCTAAAATTATATTTTTTGCCTCCATAAAAGAACCTATTTTACCTCCTCCCAAAAACTCAATTTCTGTATTTAAAGAATGTAAAACTACTCTTTCTAAACTTTTTAATTTTAATTTATCTAAATTTTCCAGCGTAATTTCTCCCGGTGTTCCCGCTATTTCATTCACCTCCCATAAAGTTTTTTGATTTTGAAAAGTTATTTTTTTAGATGGACCCCCATACAAAGAAATATCATTAATATTATCTCCACCAACTAAAACAATATTATCCAAACCATCTTTAAAAGCAATATCAACATTATTTGTTCCTAAAATTTCCACTTCATGATTATCTTCACCAATTAAAGAAACTTTTGTGTCAAAAATTCCATTATTTTCAATTTTATTTTCTACAAATAAATCACCTTGAATTTCCCCATTATTTAACACCTCTTTTACTTCTAAATATTTAACGGTTAACAATTTACCAGAATTTACAATAACTGACTTTGCTCTAGTAGGATTTGACCAAGCTCCTTTATTATCATTTACATTTCCATTAATAATAACATCATCAATTTCCGTCGGTTTAACTCCACCAACCCATGTTGATTTTTTTGTCCAATTTCCTCCCGTTTCAGTAGAAGTTATCGTAGCTGAAAATACAAAAAAGGGCAGAATAAATAAAACCAAAAATAAGAAAAGTAATTTTTTTAACATCGCGATATTATAACATCTGTTTTATTAACTGACAAGGTTAAATTAATAAAATGCATTACACTCCCTCCCTTAACATTCTCGCTTAATAATTATTGTTTTTAACCAAAAAAAAGATAATAAAAAAATTTCCATAAAGCCTTGCTTTATGGGAATTTTATTATTTCATATTTTGTCATAATTGCTAACATGGCACATTCTATAGAATGTGCCATGGAATGTGCTATTTTAATTTTTTAAAAGTTTACTAGAAGATTTTTCTAGAAGGTTCGGCCTTCTAGAAAATAAAAAAAGTAAGGATTAATTTTGTAAATAATTATATAAGTCTTCAATGGCTTTTGTGGCGTCGCCCATAGCTATAGAATTTTGTTTGAATAAAGAATCGGTACAATCGCCTGCTGCCCAAATTCCGTTTTTAGAAGTTCTGCCTGTTCGATGGTCAATTTTTATTTGTTTAAATTCATCTTTCTCTATTAATTCACTAGATATAAAATCAGTTGCAGGAATTGCTCCAATTTCTATAAATACACCCTCAACATTTAAAGTTTTTTCTTCATTATTTTCATCTGTATATTTTATACCTTCCACAAAATCAGACCCAAATATTTCTATAATATTTGCATTCAAAATTCCTGTTATTTTTGGATTACTTAAAATATTATTGACCATTACTGGTTCTGCATTGAATTTTTTACTTCTATGTAAAATAGTAACTGATTTAGCATATGCCATCAATTGAGAAGCTGATTCAAAACCAGAATTTCCACCACCAATAACAACCACATCTTTTTCAGTAAAAAATGGTCCGTCGCAAGATGCACAATAAGTAAGACCCTTATGTTCAAATTCATCAGCACCTTTTGTTAAAAGTTTTCTTCTTTTTGCACCCGAAGTATTTAAAATACTTTTTGTAAGATATATTTCCCCTTTATTATCTGTTACTGAAAAAACTTTTTTCCCATTGACAGCTTGCCCTGTTTCTTCTATTTTTTCTACAAAAGTAAATTCTTTAATTACAAAATCATCTGCTTCATAATGCTTTATATGATTTTTAAGTTTTTTAGCTAATTCCATTCCTGAAATTTTAATCTCTCCCGTCCAATTTTCTATAAAATTTGTAACTATACTTTGTCCACCAAAATCTTTTGTAAGAACTAGTGTCTTTAACTTTTTACGAGCAGAATATACTCCTGCCGTAATTCCCGCTGGACCTGCTCCGATAATAATTAAATCAAATATTTCTGTATTGTTATTCATAATTCTTTCAATTATACTAGAAAATACTTTTTTGCATATATGCCATATTGTGATAAAATATCTTGACTTGTGAAGAGCGTCCGTGGCGGAGTGGTCAAACGCATCAGACTGTAAATCTGACGGAATTTCCTACGTAGGTTCAAGTCCTACCGGGCGCACAAAAAAACAAACAACATAATTATGTTGTTTTTTTACTTGTTACGTAGCATGCTACGTAACAAGAAAATTTTAATAAACTTATTTTCTAGAAGGTCGAACCTTCTAGAAAACCTTTTGGGTTATTTTTTAATATTAATTTTGTAGTACAATATTAGTTAATATGACAGAAAATAATTTTTTAATAAAAACTTTAGATTTTGAAGGTCCTTTTTCTTTACTTTTGGAATTAATACAGAAAAAAAAATTATCTATAAATGATGTTTCCTTATCGGAAATTACAGATGAATATATATCTTTTCTGAAAGAAACTGAATTTAAATTACAAGATGCATCATATTTTGTAGTAGTGGCTGCAACTTTAATGCTTATTAAATCAAGAACTTTGTTGCCACAACTTAGTTTAACAGAAGATGAAGAGGAAGACATTGATGAATTAAGAAAAAAACTTGAATATTTAAAAGAAATAAAAAATATAACAAAAAAAATTAAAGACTTAATATATAAAAATGTTTTAGTTATAAAAAAACAAAAAAATAAAATAAAAATTAAATTCAGACCCCATAAAAACATAAATCTAAAAAATATATTATTATCTTTAGACGGATTAGTGGCAAGATCTCCTTTTAAAGAATTACTTCCTGAAAAAAAAATGGAAAAACAAATACTTTTAAAAGATGTAATAAATAATATTAACAATAAAATTAAAAGATTTTTAAAAATAAATTTTTCGGAAGTGATGATGGGAACAAGTAAAAAAGATATATCTGTGTCTTTTTTGGCAGTACTAGAATTATTCAAAAATGGTGAGATTGAATTAGCACAAGAAAAAAGTTTTAGTGAAATTGTTATAGAACATAAAACTATTTCTGTAACAAAACATGATTAATAAACTTTTTCAAAAACCCTCATAATTTCAAAAATTTTTTTTTAAAAACCCCCCGTTTAAACCCCCGTTTAAACGGGGGTTT
>JAGLGQ010000057.1 GCA_023143935.1 Minisyncoccota bacterium | reverse complement strand
TTCAAGCAGGAATTATTCCATTATTACTTAATGGAGAAAAAGATATTATAGGACAATCACAAACTGGTACAGGAAAGACAGCGTCTTTTGCTTTACCACTTTTACAAAAATTAGATAATTTTGAGAAAAAAACGCAAGCAATTATTTTAGCTCCTACTAGAGAACTTGCAATACAGGTAGCCAAAGAAATTGAATCTTTCAGTGTAGATATTGAAAATTCACCAACAGTGGCTGTTGTGTATGGAGGTAATCATATGAGAGAAGAAATAAAAGTTTTAAATAATTTTCCAAATATTGTGGTGGGTACTCCCGGAAGAATGCAACATCATATTAGAAATGGAAATTTAAAACTTGATGATGTAAAATATTTTGTTTTAGATGAAGCAGATGAAATGTTAAATTTTGGTTTTAGAGATGAAATTGTAGATATTTTAAACATGACTCCGTCACAAAGAAGAGTTTTATTGTTTTCCGCCACTATGCCACAAGCAATAATGAATATCGTAAAAAATTACATGAAAGAATATGATATGGTAAAAGTTAAGGCAGAAGAAACAACAAATAAAAATATTTCTCAAGAGTATTATGTTTTGAGAGATACTGATAAATTTGAAGCGTTAAGGCAAATTATAGAAAGCAATGAAAAATTTTATGCCATTGTTTTTTGTCGTACAAAATTACAGACTGATATTGTGGCTAGAAATTTAATAAATAAGCGTTTAAACGCTGAGGCTCTTCATGGTGATATAGATCAAGAAAAAAGAGAAAAGATTTTGGGGAGGTTTAGAAAAGGGGAAACAACAATTTTAGTTGCTACAGATGTAGCTGCAAGAGGTATAGATGTTATAGATTTAAATTTTGTAATAAATTATAATTTACCAGAAAATCACGAAATCTATACTCATAGAGTTGGTCGTACTGGTAGGGCGGGTAAAATGGGGCATGCAATTACTTTTGTAAATGGTTCGGAAGTAAATAGTCTTAAATTTTTTGAAAAAAAATTAGGGGTTGAAATTGAAAAAGGTATTTTACTGGCTCCAGAAGCAATAGTAGAAAAAAAGAAACAACACCTTATTTCAAGAATTACAAATATAATAAATAATAAAGATGAAACTGGTTTGGAAGATTTAGCAAATCTTTTATTAAAAGAAGGTACACCAGAAGAAGTGATAAATGCTTTACTTTATGATTTTTATAAATTTAGTCTTAATTCAGAGCAATATGGGGTCATTGTTGAGGATAGAGTTGGATTTTCTAATAATAGTAGGGGAAATTTTAGGGGACGAGGAGGTTATAGGGGAAAAAATAATAATTCAAGACGAAGTAGTGGAAAAAGATATTTTTCTAGCGGAAATTCAAGAAGATAAAAAACAAAAAAACAAGGAAGCCTTGCTTCCTTGTTTTTTTGTTTTTTGGGAGTTTGACAGTTGGGGTATGTATGTAATAATAATTATTAAATAATTTTATGAATATGGAATCATCACAATCGGAAAAAGAAACATCGAGACAAAAAGAATTAGATAGAATGACGAAGAAAAGTAAGGGGGATAAAATTTTATACGCTGAATTATGTTTTAGAAATGGTTTTAAAGAGGAATTTTTTAAAGTTTTAAAAAAAATAGAAAATGTTTATAATGTTTCTGATAATGATATAAAAAAGAAAAAATTTCGTAATGAATGGGAAAAATTACATAAAATATTAGGACGAGAAAT
>JAGLGQ010000056.1 GCA_023143935.1 Minisyncoccota bacterium | reverse complement strand
GGAAGATTTATCAAAAATTTCATCAAATTGACAAAAACATATTTTGCTCCCTCTTTTTTGTTATTGACATATATATAATTTATGTTATATTTAAAATAATTAATTTTAGAAACTAAAAATATGAGTTTAGAAAAAGTACAAAAAAGAGAAGAAAAATCAGGTTTTTTAAAGAAGTTTTCTTACTTTTTTGTTTTATTTGTTGGTTTGTCGGCGGTTGCGTCTCCTAAAATAGCAAATGCTGATTTTTTTAGTGGGTTGGATGTAAACAAAGAAAATCATAGGGTTCCAGAGCCTTCAAATATAGAAAATTTATTGAATGTGAATGATGAAAGTGGAAAACAGGGAATAAGTAATGCGTTGCGACGATATTTACTGCGTAAAAGTATAATTGAGTTTGAAATAAGAATTTTAAAAAGAAGAGCGAAAGAAGATTTTTATTTTAGGACAGATTTTGAATTAAAAATTGAAGAAAATGAAAAAAGTTTGAAGTCATTGAGGGTTGATTTTTTTTGGGAGATAGTAGAAAAACTTGAAGCTTGGGATTTAAAGCGGGCTGAGTCATCAGACAAAGTACATGCCTTTAAAAAATTTGAAATAATATTACATAATTTTGAAGAAAATTATATAAAAAATAAAAATAATATAGAAGAGTGTAATCTTAAATTAAAAGGTTTTTTGCCTGTTTTAAAATCAGATACGGTTCAGAGTGTTAAACAAAAAAAAGAAGAAGTAAGAGAGAAAATAAAAAAAGATTTAGGTAACTTTATTAAGGGGGTGTTTTGGAATACTCCTAATGGGGAAAAATATTTAATTGGTTTTAGTGAATATAATTATGGTAAAGATGGAGGAATTCTCAACTTACCCAAGATTATTTTTCCTATTCCTTAAATTTAAATTTTTTATGGAGTGAAAATGGCTTTGCCATTTTCGCTCTTTTTTTTAATTATTATAATTTTTCTGAAATTGACAGATATATAGTTCATGTTATATTTAACAATATTAAAATAAAAAATTAATTTTAAAATATATGAATTTAGAAAAAAAAGAAAGAAATAGGGAAAAGAAAAAGGGTTATTTGGAAGAATCCATTTATGCTCTTTGTTTTGCGGGTTTCTTATTTAATCCTCAACCTGTACGAGCGGAAGTACCAGAAGGTGTAAAAATAGGTTTAGGTATATTGGGTATGTTTGCAAATCAACCAAATCAACCCCCAACTAAAACTCAAATCGGAAATCAGATTGAACGAAGAGAATGGTTGAATACAATAGTAGAAAAAGAATTAAATTTATATATAGGTTCAAGGGGGATGATAGAGAATGAAATCAAATTAAGAGAGTTAAAAATTAATTTTTTTAAAAAATTAAGAAAAATTTCTAAACTTGAAGGTTTAAGTTATAAAGAACAAGAAAATCTTTATAATAAGTTTAGTATATTATTACAACAGTTTGATAAAACAACAAAAATGTATTTACATGGTATACATATATGTTTACTTAGATTAAATGAAATTAAAAAAAGTATTAATGATGGGTCTGATACAAAGGAAAAAGTCGAGAGAGATTTACAAGAAATGATAAAAAAATTAAGACAAGCAAGGGAAAATTTTTTACAAAATTTAAATCAATTATTTAATAATAATTTTAAAATAGATTGGTCTAAATAAAACTACCCCTGTTCTTTAAGTTCAATTTTAAATTTTTCTTCAAACATTAACCACACTGTTAAAAACATTCCGGCAATTACGGGTCCAATTATAAATCCAGTAATACCGAACAAGCTTAATCCACCAAACATAGAAATGGTAATAAGGATATCGTGCATATGAGTTGCATTTCCAACAAGAAGAGGTCTTAAAATATTATCTAAAATAGATATAATTAAAGCTCCTATTATTAATAATATTCCTTGCCATATTCCACCAGTCAATAAAAAGATAATACCCGCTGGAAAAAGTATAATTGTTGGCCCTACCGCTGGAATAGTTGCTAAAATTATCATTGCCATAGTCCATAATAAAACAGTATTTACTCCAGTTACATAAAATAATATACCGCCCAATACACCCTGCATTAATGCTATAATTAAAGTTCCTTTAAAAATTGCCCTTACAATTTCTGTAAATTTTCTAAAAATTCTTTCTTCTCTGTTGTTACCGATAGGTAAAATTTCTGATATTCTTTTTAATATCTTTTTTCCATCTTTAAATATAAAAAAGAGTAAATATAACATTATAAAAAAACTAATTACTGTATTAAAAGTATATTTTCCAAAAGATATTGCTTGTTCACTTAAACTTGAAGCGATATTTTGAATTCCAGAAAATATTGTTTCTTTCACTTCATCTATATTAAAACCCTTATCAGTTAAAAAAATTTCAATTTCATTTTGATAGGGGATAGAATTAAAATATTGATTTATATCACCATTGTTACTAGTAAAACCTTTATATACAGTTATTATTTCTTTTGCTGCTAATCCAAATACTAAATAAACAGGTATTAAAATTACGAGTAAAATAATAAAAATAGTTAGTAAAGATGCTATGGTTGATTTTTCTTTAAGTTTATTAAATATTAAATTATAAAAAGGATAAAAAACAATTCCAAACACGATAGCCCAAAAAATAGGCATCATAAAATTACCGATTAACCAAAAGAATAAAATTGATATTGAAAATAATATTCCGAAAAAAAATGTGTCTTTTATATTTAAAAATTTCATAATATTATCATTATAGTATATTATTTTTTCTTTTCTAGTACTATATATTGAATTTGTTTTTATTAGGTGAGAGTTTGTTGAGAGTTTTGTGAGATCAGACTTGCAAGATGTAACCTATATAGTAGAATATATATGTATTAATAATAATTAAGAAAAAGTTATGCAAAAAATAGTTGATTTTTTTAAAAATTTATTTGGTAGACCGACAGAAAAAAGAGAAGAAGAATTTATTCAAGATACTCCTTTGCAACAAGAAGAGGAATCTATGTGTTGTAATGGAACAAATAATGAATATTCTTCTGATGAACAAGGTGAAGAACAAGAACCCAAAATGAATCAATAGATAAATTTTTATAATTTAATTTAGTAAAATTTCAATTTTAGTTTCGCTAAAATTGAAGTTTTTTGTTATTATTATTTTGTGTTTACTTTGTTTCAAAAAATTTTTTTAAAATTAAAATTATATTTTAAATTATTAATTTTATCTCCGGGGATTGTTATACACGAGTTTTCTCATGTTGTTTTTTGTTTAATATCGGGAGTAAAGATTCATAAAGTAAGATTTTTTCGATTATCGGAAAGAGCGGGATATGTAAAACATTCTGAACCAAAAGATTTTATTGAAGCATTTTTAATTTCGTTTGGTCCATTGTTTTTAAATACACTATTGTCTTTTTTGGCTTTTAAACAATTTAATCTTAATTTTGCAGAACCTAAAAATTTATTATTTTTATATTTAGGAATAACGATAGCTTTAGCTGCCATTCCTTCAGATGAGGATGGAGATTCGTTTGGTAAATATATTAAATTAAGATTTAAAAAAAATATCTTATTTTTTCCTCTTTTTTTATTTTATCTAATTATTTGGTTTTTGAATATAGCAAATTATTTAAAAAAATTTGGTCTTGATTATTTTTTTACAGCTTTTGTTTTTTATCTTGCTTTGTTTTATTAATTAGTTTAAAGTTATAATATGTATGAAAAGTTTGTAGATGGAAAAAAAATTAGAGATTTTATTTTAAAAAAAATCAAACCAGAATTTGATGAAATAAAAAAAAGAAGAAATAAAGTGGCAAATATTTCTATTTTTGTTATTGGAGAAAATAAAGTAACAGATTCATTCATAAAAAGAAAACGCTTGGTTGCAAAAAATCTTGAAATAGATTTTATGGAGTTTAGGTATGGCGAGAATGATATTACAGAAAAAGAGTTAATAAAAAAAATTCAAGAAGTTTCAGATATTACTGATGGTATTATCGTGCAATTACCCTTACCTTTAAATTTTAATACACAAAAAGTTTTGAATTCTATTCCAGTAAATCTTGATGTTGATTTATTAAATGAAGATACTTTAAATTATTTTTTAGAAGAGCAAAAACAGGTGGATATTTTACCACCAGTTTCAAGTGCTATATATGAAATTTTAAAAGCAAATAAATTTAATTTAAAAAATAAAAATATATTATTAGTTGGTTATGGAAAGTTAGTTGGTCAGCCCATGTCATTACTTTTTGATAATTTAGATATTAAATATGTAATTTTAAGAAGTAAAACTTTAAATAAAAATGAATTATATAAAAAAGCAGATTTAATAATATCTGGAGTTGGTATACCAGAGTTAATTAAACCAGAAATGTTGAAAGATAAAGTGGCTTTAATTGATGCAGGAACATCTACAGCAAATCAAAAGATAGTGGGGGATATTAGTTTAAATTGTATAGACAAGTCAATCTTTTTTTCAAAAACACCCGGAGGAGTGGGTCCAATTACTATTGCTATTATTTATAAAAATTTACTTAATTTAATAAAAAAAAATATTTAATATTAATTTTTTATTTTTTGTATAAGCGAGATTTTGCGAAGCAAAATCTCGCTTATACAAAAAAACTTCTTTTTTTGTAAAAATATGATAAAATTTCACCTAAATGTTATTAATATAATTTTTGAGTTAAAATGGATGAACAACAAGAAAAAAAGGGCGTAGGGGATATTGAAATTTCTAATACAAGAAAAACTTTTTTTGATAAACAAAAAGATTTTTCTTATAATGACGAAGTTTCATATAAAACAAAAAATAAAAGAAATTTTATTAAAATTCTTTTAATTTTAGTTTTATTTATTGCAATTTTTATTTCTGTTTCTATGATTTTTCATAAAGCAAATATAGAAATCAGTTCTAAAGGTAAAAGTCACACTTTCTCTAATGATTTTTTTGTAGCTGTGGCAGATATTAAAGAAGTAGATGGACAACAAAAAGAAGAAGTTCAGGATGTAAAAAGTATTGTAGTTGGAGATATAAAAATTATTAACAATACTTCAAAAGATGTAAAGTTAGTAAAAAGAACTAGGTTTCAAGTTGATGATTTGGTTTTTAGAATTCAAAAATCAGTTACTATTCCAGCAAAAAAAAATATAATTGCACAAGGAGTGGCTGAAAAAGAAGGAGGGGATTATAAAATCACAAAAGACACAAAATTAGAAATTCCTGGATTTAAAGAATCAAACCTTATGGATAAATATGAAAATGTATACGGTTTAGCAAATATTGATTTTGATTTTGGAAAAAACAGTGATGAAAAAATAGAACCAGAAACAACGGAAAAAGCAGAAGATGGTGATGATAAGGTGGGTAATTTACCAGAAATAAAATATAACACTTTTAGTGTAATATCTACAGCAGAAAAAAGGATTTCTTCTATCGGTATAGATGAAATTGAAAAAAAAGCAGATGGTAAAATAAAAATTGTAAATAATACGTCTAAAACTCAAAAAATAGTTAAAAATACTCGTTTCAAAAAAGATGATTTAATTTTTAAAATTAAAACATCTACAACGATTTTACCCAAATCAAGTACAATAGTTAATGCTACAGCTGATATTGCTGGTACAGATTATAATATAAAAAAGGAAACAAAATTAGAAATTCCTGGATTTGAAGAAGCAAAATTAATGGATCATTTTAAAAATATTTATGGTTTAGTGGAAACAGATTTTACTGGTGGAAACATTGGAAAAGAAAATATTCCTGATAAAAATGAATTAGAAAAAACCGAAAATGAATTAAAAAAACAATTAGCTGAAGATTTAGATACAAAGGTGCGAAAATTTGTTTTAAATAAATA
>JAGLGQ010000055.1 GCA_023143935.1 Minisyncoccota bacterium | reverse complement strand
ACAGCATCATCTAAGGTAGAACCGAGTAATTTATAAGAATATTCTTTTTTAATTAATTGTAATTCAGTATGCCCACCAGAAATCAGAAGAGCCAGTGCTGGTAATTTTGGATTTATGATTTTAAATTCATTTTTATTTTCTTTTTCTAATAAAGAAGCATAAATATGACCTTCCATATGATTTACAGGTATTAATTCAGCTTTTAAAATTAGAGCCAAACTGCGAGCAAAATTAAATCCAGTCCATAAAGCAATTTCAAGACCTGGTCCATAAGTAACGGCTATTGCTTTTATTTTTGGCATTTCATAATTTTTATAAAAATTTAAAAGTAAATTTAAGTTATGTTCATCTTTATTAAATATTTTTTTTAGTTTTTTTAATAAATTTTTTTTAATTACTTTTTTTATTTTTCTTTTTTTTATTAATTTTGCATTAAGAAGTGATTGAAAAAAAACGGGGAACAGGTTAGAGATATGTTCTCTTTTTGCTAAAGCTGGGTAAACTCCCCCATACTTTTTATGTATTTCAATTTGAGATAAAACTAAGTCAGATAAAATTTTAAATTTTTTTGAAGATTTAAAATCTAAAATTGAAATAGCTGTTTCATCGCAAGACGTTTCTATGGCTAAAAGTTTCATATTAAGTATTTTATCATGATTTTGGTATATAATTATGGGTATAATGCCAGAATTACCAGAAGTACAAACAGTTGTAAATGGTTTAAATAAAAAAATTAAAAATCTTTTAATTATGGATGTTTGGTCTGATTATAATTCAACTTATTATTTGGGGAAAAATAATATTAAAGATATTTCTTTTTTTAAAAAATTTAAAAAAAATATTTTAAATAAAAAAATTATTAAAGCAGAAAGAAGAGCAAAAAATATTTTAATTCATTTATCAAATAAAAAAACAATTATTATTCATTTAAAAATGACAGGACATTTTTTATATGGAGATTATGTTTTTGATAAAAGGGAAAAAACTTTTATTCTCAATAAAACAAATAAAAATAAATTTTTAACAGATAAATTTAATCAATTTATTCATTTTGCGATCACATTTAATAATGGAAAAGTTTTAGCTTTATCTGATATGCGTAAATTTGCTTCTATTACTTTAATAGATACTAAATTAGTTAAAGATTTTTTTAAAAAAAATGGTCCAGAGCCGTTTGGGTTAAAATTATCAAATTTAAATTTTAAAAAATTTAAAAATGGAAAAATAAAAACAGTTTTAATGAATCCAGAATTTATTGCAGGAATTGGTAATATTTATTCTGATGAAATACTTTGGCAGGTTGGAATTCATCCTGAAGAAAGAGTAAAAAACATTTCTGATAAAAAATTAAAAGAAATTTTAAAATTTGCTCAAAAAATTTTAAAATCTTCTATTGAAATTGGAGGAGATTCTATGTCTGATTTTAGAAATATAGATGGAAAAAGGGGGGAATTTCAAAATAAACATAAATGTTATAGATTAGAAAATACTATTTGTAAAAAGAAAAATTGTGATGGAATTTTAGAAAAAAAAATAGTAGGTGGCAGGGTAGCTCGTTTTTGTCTTAAACATCAGAAAAAATTGTGTTAGAATAAAAAAATATGAATAATAAAGATATTAATAGCATTCCATCATCTGATGATGTTGAGCAGGATTTTGGGGATTTCCCTCAACAAGAAAAAAAAGAAAAATTTGAACTTTCAGAAACAGCAATAGCAGAAAAAAAAGTTTTAGAGTTTTGGGATGAAAATAATATTTTTAAAAAATCTATAGATATAAGAAAAAAGGGAGATGAGTTTGTTTTTTATGATGGTCCGCCATTTGCTACAGGGTTACCACATTATGGTCATCTTTTAGCTGGAACCATAAAAGATATTATTCCGAGATATAAAACAATGAAAGGTTTTAAGGTTTCAAGAAATTGGGGTTGGGATTGCCATGGGCTTCCAATTGAAAATATGATTGAGAAAGAATTAAATTTTAATTCAAAATCTGATATTGAAGAATTTGGTATAGGTAAGTTTAATCAAAAAGCTAAAGATTCTGTTTTAACATACGATGAAGAATGGAAAAAAATAGTACCAAAAGCTGGTAGATGGGTAGATATGGAAAATCCGTATAAAACTATGGATTCGTCATATACCGAATCGCTTTGGTGGGCTTTTTCTGAACTTAATAAAAAAGAGTTGGTGAAAAGAGATTTTAAACCAATGCATATTTGCCCTAGATGTGAAACTACATTATCAAACAATGAAGTTACAGAGGGTTATAAAGATGTTAAAGATTTAACATTGATAGCTAAATTTAAATTAAAAGACGAAGAAAATACTTTTGTTTTGGCGTGGACGACAACGCCGTGGACACTTCCTGGTAATGTAGTTTTGGCTATTGGAAAAGATATTGAATATATAAAAACATCAAATCAAGAAAATGAAGAAAAATATATTTTTGCCAAAGAATTTTTTGAAAAAATTCAAAAAGAAGCTGGTTTTGATTTAAAAATTATAGAAAAAGTAGAAACTTCTGATTTGATTGGTAGAAAATACGAACCACTTTTTGATTATTATTCCAAAGATCAGAATTTAAAAAATAAAGAAAATGGTTGGAAAATTTATGATGCAGATTTTGTTAATACGGAAAGTGGTACTGGTGTAGTACATATTGCTCCAGCTTTTGGGGAAGATGATATGAAAATGGGAAATAAAAATAATTTACCATTTTTACAACATGTGGGCATGGACGGAAGATTTAAAAAAGAAGTAACAGATTTTGCTGGACTTCAAGTTAGAAAAAAAGATTTTCCAGAAGAAGCTGATATAGAAATTATTA
>JAGLGQ010000054.1 GCA_023143935.1 Minisyncoccota bacterium | reverse complement strand
TTGCTTCATTTTTTATTTCTGACATGATCTTATTATAACAAAAAAACCCATATAAATTAATATTCACAACTACCATCATCTTCTGTTGCTTCTAACTTATAGTTTATTGCTGTTTCGTCTGTACAACCTAAAATTGGTTCTGGTTCAATTGGTTTTTCTATATTTTGAACACACCAAGAATATGAATTATCATTTTTACAAAGTTCTGATTTTAACATCTCAATTTCCGAATCTTTTTCATCAAATTTTTCTTTCAATTCTAAAATTTCTTCTTGATTTGTAAAAACCTTATTCCAAATTTCTTGTGTTGCATTAATTAAAGGTGTTACAAAACTCGCATAACCCAAAGAATAATAATCACTATCGTTTGCTGGTTTATTTAAACCACTAAATTCTACCCCTTCAAGCGCTGTTTCCACTTCTTGAGCAATAAGTCCAGTGTATAAAATATCTGTTTGTCCTTCTTTAAAATTAAAAGTAACTGGTCTTAAATCAAGAATAAAATCAAGTCCAAGCGAGCTATCTTCAATATTTTCTTTCTTTCTCACGTCTGAAAGGTTTGACCAAGCAACTTGTCCACCGATACGAGTAACGGCAGTATCTCCAATTCTTACATAATTACTTGCGGTAACAAGAGCTCCATTACCAAGAGCCATAGCATTAGTATAATTATTACCAGAAACATCGGCACTATAACCAAGAACTGTATTATTATATCCAGTAGTATTAGTAATAAGAGCTTGATATCCTATTGCTGTATTATTATATCCAGTGGTATTTACACTTAAAGCATTGTAACCAGTAGCCGTATTATTATATCCCGAAGAATTAACAATAAGAGAACTATCTCCAAGAGCTGTATTGTATCGACCAATATTGTCAGCTATAACAAAACTCCCCCTCAATGCTTCATATCCAACAGCTATATTGTAAGTGCCCTGTCCTGTCGTTCTATTATCTGCAAATTGCATGGCATTATAACCTATTGCTATACTCCTACTATTTGCCACATTACCATGAAGGGCTTGATAACCCATAGCTACATTATAATCTCCTGTAGTATTAGAATAGAGAGAACGAAGTCCACTGGCCACATTAGCGTCTCCCGAAGTATTAAGATATAATGCTCGATAACCAACGGCAACATTATTATCTCCAACAGTATTAGTAAAAAGAGTTTGGGGTCCAATGGCTACATTGAAACCACTATCTTGGGTAGCATAAAGAGATTGGTAACCAAGGGCGGTATTATAATATCCCAAAGTAATAGCAGATAAAGCATCAATTCCTACCCCTGTATTATACCTTCCATCATTTCCTAATACAAAAGAAAGGTTTTGTCCACCATTTCCAAAAAATATTGAATTTAAAAAATCTGTTTGATCAGGAAGATAAACTACTTGAACATCATTAATTCCAATTTTTCTATCAGTAACAGATGAAGTTCCAGCAAGTTCTAATTTAAAATCTGGTGTAGTATCGCCGATACCCACATTACCACCATTATAATAAGCTAATGTGCCTCCATCCGTAAATGCACCACTCCCCGCCAATAAATCATTAGTAGATGCACCATCGTAAAAATTTAAATTTGTGCCATTCCACCATAAATCTCCTGAATTTGGAGCTGTTGGGTTTGTGCCAGCCGATGTTTCTAATCTAAATTGTGATCTTGTTGTGGTAGATGGATTAAGATGTAATAAAGCCGTAGGGCTCAAATCACCAATACCCACTTCACCTCCCGTAATACACATAGAATTAGCTTGATTACAAGTTCTTACACTATCGTCTAAACTAATAGCCACAACATGAGAATTTGTTCCCGCTGTAATAGAATGTCCAATAGCAACTGAATAATCTCCTGAAGCGGTTGAATAATACCCTAATGCGGTTGAACTATCCCCCGAAGCAGTTGTGCCACGCCCCAAAGCAGTTGAACTACTTCCTGAAGCGGTTGAATTATATCCCATTGAAGTGGCATATACCCCCGAGGCATCTGTACTTCTTCCCACCGCAAATGAATAATTTCCTGTTGCCTCTGTATAAAACCCTAATGCAGTTGAACCATCTCCCGAAGCGATTGAATTATATCCCATTGAAGTTGAATATGTTCCGGAAGCAGCTGTATCTCTCCCCGTTGCAATTGAATAACTTGCTGAAGCAATTGTGCCATAACCCACTGCGGTTGAATAACTACCAATATTAACATCATCCCACTGAGTACCATTCACATATCCTGCTCTAAGTGCAGATTTTCGTGGATACCACATAAATCTAGTTCCCAACCCAAGATTTGGTTCTGTCCATCCAGAAGTTTGTAATCCCATTGCTAAAATCGCCCCATCACCACCACCACCACCAACACCATCACCAAGATCTAAAGCTACTCTTGGAGCTGTGTTCCCTATACCTACATCACCCGTATTAAAATAAATATCAGAACCATTTGCTGTCCATAAACTTGAACTACCATCTGCCCAAGTCACACCACCCGCTGTAGTATATTCCAAAACTTGCCCATCTGTTCCATGAGCTAATCTATTCCAGCCGTCTGTATCATAAAAAAGAATATCGTTATCTGCTTCTGTCATTGTGTCAACGTTTTGTAAAGCATCAAGTGGTTGAGCTCCAACTGTTGTTAGATAACCCCCCGAAGCATGATTACCCCAACCGTAGGCAGTGTCCCAATTTGCATAATCTTGAATCTTTGTTTTTGATAAAGTTCCGTCTGCTAAATCATCTAAATCAGCATCCCAAGCTTGGACATTTGTGCTAATAACTAAGCCTAAATTAGTTCTTGCAGTTGAAGCATCTGAAGCTCCTGTTCCACCATCCGCAACAGCAACATCTGTTCCATTCCAAACACCAGCTCCAATTGTTCCCAAAGAAGTAATACTTGTCTGAGCCACTGATTCCCAATCTGTTCCATCAGCCATTAAAATATTTCCACTTGTAATACCCGCAGTATTTACATCAGTCAAATCTGTTAATTGACTCGCTCCACCCCCTGATTCAGTTGCCCAAGTCACACCTCCTACTGTAGTATATTTTAAAACTTGTCCGTCTGTTCCATGAGCTAATCTATTCCAACCATCTGTATCAAAAAATAAGATATCATCATCTGCTTCTGTCATAGCATCAACATTTTGTAAAGCGTCAAATGGTTGAGCTCCTATAGTTGTTAAGTATCCTGAATCATTTACAAATTCAGAAATATTCGTATAAGTTGTATCATTATCAGGAACAACCACCGAACCACCATCCACTAATGAAATCGTATGTCCTACAATTGAAAGGTCTTGAGTGTCTGAACTTGTAGCCATAGAACCAGTTACCCATTTAGAAGTTGCGGTATCCCAAACTAAAATCTGTCCATCGGTTGGAGTTGTTGCGTTTACGTCTGATAAATCATTAATAAAATTATCTGATAAATCATCACTAGCAACAGATAAAGTAGTACTGATAAGAGACCTATTTGATTTTATTTTTCTTTCTAAATTTTTAATATCATTTTCTATGTCAGAAACTTCATCAAGATTAATGGTGTTGGTGACTGTTTCTTTGACTGTAGTATTTACTACTGTGGTTGGATAAGTATTATTTACAATCGGTTGTTCTTTGATTGTTTTTTGTACTATTGGATTTGTATATTTTATATGTTTTGTTTCTTCTATTTTTTCCTCCACTTGAACAGGATAAGTTTTTTTTTCCACCTGAACAGAAGGAGTTTTTTCTTCCACTTGAATAAGGAGTTCACTTTTTTTTTCTTGAACTAAAAGTTTTTCTTCTTTTTCTTCACAAAAAGCAAATGTGCAATAAACATACAAAGATAATTTATCAAAATTACTTAATTGATATGAAGCTGCAAAAGAAAAAGAAGTTGTAAATATTATAAGAAGAATAAAAATTAAAATTTTTTTCATAAACAGAAAACTAATATAATTTATATTAACATTCTTTATAAAAAATATCCATAAATTTATAAACAATTTCACTCACCAAATATCTTTTAAAATTTAATAAAAAAAACTAGAAAATATTAAAATTCTTGTTATAATATTGGAATTATGCCTGAGTGGCGAAATTGGTAGACGCGCTGGTCTTAGGAACCAGTGAGGAAACTCATGGAGGTTCAAGTCCTCTCTCAGGTACAAATATATAAAAACATCAAAATGTTAATTTTGATTTTATTATAATTTTAATAAAAAACCAAATAAATAATAACATGTCTGTAAACCACGATTTAATCCGCATAAACCGCTATTTATATTTAAAAAATATCTGTTCAAGAAGAGAAGCAGACCGTTTAATTGAAAAAGGTTTAATTTTTGTAAATGGCAAAAAAGCCAAACTCGGACAAAAAATTTCAGAGAATGATAATGTTGACATCAAAAAAGAAGCACTACAAAAACTAAAAAATAAAATTATTATAATTTTAAATAAACCAAAAAATTATGTTTCAGCAAATCCTCAAGGAAACGAAAAAGAAGCGAACAACTTACTACCCTTTTCTGAAAAATTATCTCCAGTTGGAAGATTAGATAAAAATTCTCACGGTCTTTTGCTTTTAACTAACGATGGGAGAATTGTAAACAAACTTTTAAATCCTGATTTTGACCACGATAAAGAATATATAGTTAAAGTTGATAAAAGAATTACGCCGACTTTTTTAAATCAAATAAAAAATGGAGTAAATATTGAGGGATATATCACAAAAAAAACAAAAATAAAAAAAATAGATTCCAAAACATTTTCTTTAATTTTAACTGAAGGAAAAAAACATCAAATAAAAAGAATGTGTCAAGCACTTGGTTATACTGTAATTGATTTACAAAGAACACGAATTTTAAACTTAAAACTAAATAATTTAGAAATTGGAAAATATAGAAAAATAGAAGGAAAAGAATATTTAAATTTTATGGAATATCTAAAATAATTTATTTGACAAAATAAATAAAAAAATATATTATTCAATAACGCGATGAAAAGGAATATGATCACAATAATAAATATTATTATTATTACTCAATTAAAACTGTTGAGGTGATTTTATTTTAAAAATTAAAAAAACGATAAAAATCTCAACAATTCAGTTGAGATTTTTTTAATAATGAAAACATGGAAAAAGAAATAAAAATATACGATACAACTCTAAGAGATGGAATTCAAGGTGCGGGCATAAATCCTTCGGTGGAAGAAGCGATAAAAATTGCAAAAACATTAGATAATTTTGGAATAGATTATATCGAAGGAGGTTGGCCTGGAACAAACCCAAATGCTGATGAATTTTTTAAAAAAATGCTAAAAATAAATCTTAAACACGCAGTGCTAACATCTTTTGGGTCTACAAGAAAAGCTGGTATCGATGCCTCAGAAGATAAAAACTTACAAGCATTAATTAATAGCCAAACCCCCGTCGTAACTATTTTTGGAAAAAGTTGGCTTGAACATGTAAAAATGATGAAAGGAAATACCCCGGAAGAAAATTTGAAAATGATTTCAGAATCTATTGAATTTTTAAAATCACATAATCGCGAAGTAATATATGATGCAGAACATTTTTTCGATGGCTACAAAGATAACCCAAAATATGCCATTAAAACTTTAATAAAAGCTACGGAAGCAGGGGCGGATTATTTAACTTTATGTGATACTAACGGAGGAACTTTACCCTTTGAATTAGAAAAAAATTTAGAAGATATTTTTTACTCTTTAGATAAATACTTTGATGTAAATGAAAAAACTAGAAAATATAAACTTGGAATTCATGCCCATGATGATTCTGGTCTTGCTACAGCTAATTCTTTAACTGCTATAAATTATGGATGTAAAATGGTACAAGGAACCATAAATGGTTTTGGGGAAAGAATTGGAAATGCAGATCTAATTACTTTGATGGCAAATTTTAAATTAAAAATAAATTTTAATTTTTATGCGGAAAAAAATATGAAAAATTTAACAAAATTTTCAAAACAAATAAATAAATTAACAAGTCAACCAGACAATCCCAAGCAACCCTTTGTAGGAAAAGACGCCCTTGCTCATAAAGGCGGGGTTCATGTATCGGCAGTACTCAAAAAACCTTCTTTATACGAGCATTTTAATCCAAACGCGGTAGGAAATAAACGACATATTTTGGGCAGCAATCAAGCGGGAAAAAGTAATATCGTAAGCTTGGCAGAAGAATTTAAACTTGATTTATCCGACAAAAATATATCAAATATTCTTGAAGAAATAAAGAAGAAAGAAAAAGAGGGCTATGCGTATGATAAAGCCCCTGATTCCTTAAGGCTATTATTTTTAAAAGAGAGTGGAGGATATAAAGAATTATTTAAGTTAGATTCTTGTGAAACTGTAACTACCATAAATAAACTAGGAGAAGAAGAAGCTAAATCTATTTTACAATTAAAAGGCGGAACTCTTATGGAAAGTTGGGGGAATGGTCCCGTTAATGCTTTAAATAAAGCACTTCTGAAAGCATTGATTGAACAAGGTTTAAAAAATTTAGATATTAAGCTCACAGATTATAATATAGAAATTATAAATCGCGAAAAAGGATCTGCAGCAAAAACTCGTGTTTTTATAACAACCAAAGACACGAAAACTGATAAATCATGGAAAACTACTGGAGTATCTACTGATATTATATCTGCTAGCTTTGAAGCATTAAAAGAGGCTTCCGAATACAAACTACTTGGTTTAGATAAATAACTCAACACCTTTTTATAAAACATTAAATAATTGAGTATTTATTTAACAATACACAAAACAAATGCTTTACAAAAACCATCCCAATAAAAATGTTAAGAAAAAATACTGGATTAATATAATTCGCTATGTGTACCTATCTTTGTAAAAAAATAAGTTTTTGTATTTTTGTCAAAATAATATATAGCCCTATAATCTCCCGTAATATTAATACTTCTAAAATTAGAATACTTACCGTTTAAACTATGGTTTTTCAAAATTGAATTAAACGCATTTTCTAAAAATATTTTTTTTCTTTTTATAAAAGCTTTTTTAATTTTTAAATCTAATTTTTTAAAATCTTTTACAAATACTCTCGTTAATTGTATTTTCATAATATTTTTAAAGAGACATCAAATAATCATCCATTTCTTTAGTGTTTTTAAAAGATGTTGTTTTACCTTTTTTTATTTCTTCTAACGCCTCATCTAAAAATTTTTTTGTTTTTGCATTTGGTTCCAAAGGAGAAGAAAAAACTACTCTTTTTTCTTGAACTAATTCTTTTAAAGAATTTGACAAAATTGCCGACAAAGAAAGTCCTAATTCCGAAGCCACTTTCTGTGCTTGAGATTTTAAATCACTATCTACTTTTATATTTAACATTGTTTTCATAATATCTAAATTATATACTTTGGATAATTTTTGTCAATTCATTACCTTTTAAAAATTGCTTTCTTTTTTTCTCTTCCATTCTTTCAATGGCATAACGGAGGGTTGTTCTGGGTAATTGAGAATAATTTTGGCATAAAAAATCTTCAACTTTTTGTACATCTTTTTTCCAAGCCTCACGAAGCATCCAACCAACTGCTTTATGTATCAAATCCTCTTTATCTCCCAAAAGTTTTTTAGACAATCTTAAAACAGTATTAATTTTTTTATTTCTAATAAAAATCCATGTTGCAATTATTCCAACTCTCCTTTCCCACAAAATTTTTGAAACTACCAACTTATCTAAAATTTTTTCTTTCTCTAAACCGTCTAAAATGGCTTGTCCTAAAATATAATATGCTGATAAATCTACCAAATCCCAATTATTTATATATTTCAAATTTTTTAAATAAAATTTTAAAATTTTCTTTCTTTCTTTTTTTTCTACTTTCTTATTTTTTTCAACCAAAATTAAAATTGTGCATAGTCTCACTTCATGAAACTCAGAAGAAATATATTTTTGTAATTCCACAAAATTTAAATCTAAATTTTGTTTTACAACTATACGAATATCAGGAACTCTAACGCCCATAAAAATATCCCCTTCTCCATATTCTCCTTTTGAAGTTTTAAAAAAATACCCATTTATTTTTTTTCTATCTTTACTCGCATATCTTTTAAGCTCTTTAACTAATATCATTTTTTTATCACTTTATTTCTTATAGAGAAATTATATTATTAACATCTAATACTCTCCCCATAACTTCTAATTTCCCTTTCATCACCAAAGTTGGAATACCAAAATAACAATCGTGTTTTATGGAAATTGCAGCCCCACCAGAATTACCCTTAGCGATTTTTGCATCTGTCATATAAAATTCATCATCATAACCAGAAATAATTCCCAAAGTAATAGTAATATCTTCTGAGGACCCTATTGACGGATATCCTAAAATTAAAATTTCATCTCCTTTTTGTAATTTAAAATCACAAATATTAAATTCTTCATCTTGTAAATCTTCCACTAAAGAATTATTGTTTTCCCCAAAATCCAAATAAGCAATATCTAATTCTTCACTAATAATTGTATAAATTTTTTCTTCTCCATCCTCCTCTAATTTTTTACTATTTTTTTCATTTAAAAAATCAACTTCACAATAATTTATATATTCATCATCCTCCCTTAAAACATGTTCATTTGTTAATATAATATTTCCATTAAATCCATCTACTTTTCCAAAAATAGATGAATCAAAATATACACCAGAACCACCCGTATTTTGATCTAATTCTGTTTTACAATTAAGACGAGTTACAACTTTTGACCATTTTTCAACCAATTTTTGCTTTCTTTCTTGAGAAATAATTAATTGATTACCCATCTCTTT
>JAGLGQ010000053.1 GCA_023143935.1 Minisyncoccota bacterium | reverse complement strand
TGTAATTGAGTTGCTGGTTAATAAAAATATAAAGTGAACGAAGAGAACTTTATATTTTAAACCGAACGAGCGACTGTTATATACACATATATATACATATATATAACATATGTTAAAATTGAACGTAAATGAGACAGATTACGCAGAAAGAATTTTCAAATTCTATAAAAAATAAAAATGGGAATTTTAAAAATATAATTTTTAATTTTCCAATTAATTTAACTGAATTTGAAAGTATTAATTTTGAATTAAATTTTAAAAATTCTATATTTTCAGAACCTGTAAATTTTAACAAAATATCAATAAATAAAGACATAGACATATCAAAATGTGTTTTTTTAAATAAAGTAAATTTTTTTAATACTACTTTTAAAAAAAAATTTATAGCCCATAAAACAGAATTTTATAAATATACTAATTTTAACTTATCATGCTTTATGGGTGAGGCAGATTTTAATAAAGCAATTTTTTATTCTCAAGTATTTTTTAAAAAAACAAGCTTTAACAAAGCACTTTTTTTTAACAAAACTTTTTTTTATAAAAAAATTGACCTTTCTTATGCCCATTTTTCAAATTATTATCCAACATCTTTTTTGTCTATAAATAAAAAATATGGTGTTGAAAAAAAAGAAATAATCCCTCCCAGTTTTCTTTTTAGACATGTTCACTTTCCAACAAAAACTATTTTTACAAATGTTAATTTAACAAGAACAATATTCCAAGATTCTATTATAAAAACCATAGAATTTAAAGATTGCCAATTCCCCAAAATCCAAGACCGAAATGTTTTTTACGCAGAACAAGCAAAAACTATTGAATTAGAAACGGTATCTTCTATAGACAATTTATCCGAAGGAAGAATAAATACCATTATTTTACCAAATACTGATAAATTTTTTGACTTAAATATTAGTGATAGATTAAAAATAACAAATGGAGAAAAAACAGATATATTTTTTATTGTAAATCGTTTTAATGCAGAAAACCGAAAAGAAATGAATAATTTACTAACAGAAATAAATAAAAATAAAATATATACAAATTTTAAATCATTAATCTGTAGAAATTGGACAACACCAAATAATCAAAAAATTGTAGCATATCAAATTAAAAAATTTAATGAAAAAAAACATTGGAATGTTTTAGAAGATATATATAGACAAATGAAAAAATCTCTTGAAGAATCACATGATTGGCAAGGTGCAGGAGATTTTTACAGAGGTGAAATGGTAGCTCAAATAAAAAGATTGCGTTTGGGAAAAGAAAAACCTTTATACAGAACAGCTCTTTCTGTATACGAAATTATATCTTGTTTTGGAAGTTCATTGAAAAAAATATTTTCAACAATGATTATTAGTTTGCTTTTAGGAATATTAACTTTAACACTATTTAACCCAATTTTAGATATTTTTACTATTATAGAAAAAAATATAATATTTTTTCTACCAATTTTTGGTGATACTTTTAGAAATTTAGAAGAATTAAATTTGCAAAGTTGGCAAAATGTAATAATTCTTATGGAAATAACATGGTTTTATCTATTATGGTTAATTTTAGCTATCACTATCAGAAGAAAATTTAAAAGATAATATTTCTATATATAAATCAATAGCGGGTGTTTTTAAAAAAGTTTAACTTTATGACAAATGTTTTTCAGAAGGTCCGACTTAAAAATTTGAGTAAAGTTAAATTTTAAAAAAATTTAACTTTACAATCAAATTTTCTGAAATCGGACCTTGCGACGATGACACGGACGTTTTTCAAAAAGTCCGACTGGTAGGATTTTGCGAAATCCCACAAATCGGACTTTGACGACGACGAAAAACGACCTCGACGAACCAACGACGGACGTTTTTCAAGAGGTCCGACTAGTAGGATTTTGCGAAATCCCACAAATCGGACCTCGCGACGCGGACTGAAATCGGACCTTAACGACGACACAGTCGGACCTTACGAACGCGAACGAAAAAATGCTGAGATATTAATCTTTTTGATTTTTTTTAATTATATCTCTGAGAATTGTTAAAAGACGATTATATTTTAATACTCTTTCTCCCCTTGCTGGAGCTCCAAATTTTACTTGTCCCGCCCCAACTCCTACAGAAAAATCTGCAATAAAATCATCATTAGTTTCTCCTGACCTATGTGAAACCATAACTTCCCATAAAGCAGTTTTAGCAATTTTAAAAGCCTCTATTGCTTCTGATATCGTACCTATCTGATTAATTTTCAATAATAGTGTGTCGCAAGACTTTTTGGAAATTGCAGTATTAATTCTTTCCGGATTCGTAGCAGTTAAATCATCTCCTACAATTCGTACTCTTTTACCATATAATTTATCTTTTAATTTTGCAAAAGCATCATAATCATTTTCTTCAAAAGGGTCTTCTATTGAAATAATTGGATAATTTCTAACTAAATCTAAATAAAGTTCTATCATTTCATCTACTGTTTTAAAATTATCTTCAGAACTTTTAAAACCTAAATTATAACGACCATTTTCAAAAAACTCAGAAGCTGCCACATCTAAAGCAAAGTCAACTCTTCCACGATAACCACTTTCTTTTACAGCTTCCATTAATAAATCCAATGTTTCTTTTGGATCATTTAAATCATCGGGAGCAAACCCTCCTTCATCCCCCAATAAAGTTGCAACTCCTCCGTATTTTTTTTCTAAAATTTTTTTTAAAGCTTGATAAATCTCTGTAGCAGCTCTATAATTATCATTATATTTTCCTAAATTTGGAGAAACCATAAACTCCTGAAAAGCTAATTTGTTTCCCGCATGTTGTCCTCCATTTATAATATTAAAAAAAGGTCTTGGTATTTTTGTTTTAGTGTCAGCTAAAGTAGCAATATATTCATATAATTCCTGCCCTTTATCTATAGCTCCAAGTCTAGCAATAGCCATAGACAAACCTAAAATAGCATTTGCTCCCAAATTATCTTTATTTTTGGTTCCATCTAAAGCATTCATTAATCTATCAATTTTTTGTTGTTTTGATGGATCTAATCCAATTAAAACTTTTGATAAAATATTTTCTATGTTTTCTATTGCTTTTTTTACCCCCTTCCCATTGTATCTTCCCAAATCTTCATCTCTTAGTTCGTATGCCTCATGTTTTCCAGTTGATGAACCAGATGGCACTTGTGCCTTTACTTTTATTGTTTTATTAATAACAAATGATTTTATTATCTCTGCTGTCATCTCAACTTCAACAGTTGGATTTCCCCTAGAATCTAAAATTTCAAATGCCTCTACTCCTTTAATTGTAATAGCCATATCATAAAAAGTATATCATTAGCTCCTTTTTTTTACAAATAATATTTTTTTTATAAAATGTTGTATAATATGCAATTAATATGTGAGTAAATTTGTTTATATCATAATAGATGCATCTATAGATGTATCTATAGATGCATCTATTTTATTTTGGATTTTAC
>JAGLGQ010000052.1 GCA_023143935.1 Minisyncoccota bacterium | reverse complement strand
TCCAAAACTCCATTCCCCTTTTACAAAATCAACTTTAAATTCTCCTTTCTCTATATACTTTTTCAAAATCTCATCTGATAAATTGTCCAAAATCTTTTCCTGTAACAATCTTTTAATTGGTCTTGCTCCAAATTCTTTTGGGTAATCCTTATTTACAAGTTCCTCTATGGCTCTTTTTGAAACGACTAATTTAATATTTTTTTTCAATAAACGCTTTTTTATTATACTTAATTCAAGTTCTGCAATTTTCTCAAGTTTTTTCTCAGATAAAGCTTCAAAAAGTACTACATCATCAAGTCTATTTATAAATTCTGGCCTAAAATAATCATTAAGCTCAGTCATTATTCTCGCCTTAATATCTTTATATTCCTCTTTCTCTTTTTTGTTTTCATTTATTGAAAAACCAATTTGATTCATTTGATCAGAAAATTCAGAACCAATATTAGAAGTTAAAATTATAATTGTATTTTTAAAATCAATTTTTCTTCCTTTTGAATCTGTAATTTCACCATTATCTAAAATTTGTAATAATAAATTAAATATATTTGGATGAGCTTTTTCTATTTCATCAAATAAAATCACAGAATAAGGATTCTGTCTTACTTTTTCTGTTAAAGCTCCACCCTCTTCATATCCCACATAACCCGGAGGCGAACCGATTAATTTAGAAGATGAATGTCCTTCAGAAAGTTCCGACATATCTACACGAATTAAATTTTTTTCATCATTAAATAAAAATTCTGTAAGTTTTAAAGTAAGCTCTGTTTTTCCAACACCCGTTGGTCCTACGAATAAAAACGAGCCGATTGGTTTTTTTGGATCATCTAAACCAAGTTTTGACCTTTTTACGGCATGAGATATTTTTTCAATCGCCTTATCTTGTCCTATAATACTTTTTTTTAAATCTTCTTCTATACCCACAAGGCTTTTCATATCATTACCAGTCATTTTTGATGCTGGAATTCCAGTAATACTTGATACTACTTGTGCCACATCATCTTCACTAATACTTTGTTTAAAAAACATTCTTCTTTTTTGTAAATCATTTAATCTTTTTTTATTTCTAAGTAAATCAAATTCAATAGACGGAATTTCAGAAAATCTATATTTTGAAACAACTTCCGTGTTAGATTCCACTTCTGCAATATCAGATAATTTTAATAAATCATCTTTTGACCTTTTAAGTAATTTTATTTTATTTGAAATTTTTCTTTCTTCAACCCAAGTTAAAGAAAAATCTTTTACTTCTTCTTGTAAATCAGCAATCTTCTTTTCTAATTTTTTTATTTTATTTTGATATCCTTTTGGTTTTTTTGTTTCTAAAAATGTTTTTTCAATTTCTAATTCAAAAATAACTTTATCTACTTTTCTTAAAACTTCTGGCTTAGATTCTATTTGAATTTTGGCAAATGATAAAGATTCATCTAATAAATCAATGGCTTTATCTGGTAATTTTTGACTAGGTAAATATCTAATTGATAAATCCACGGCAGTTTCAATTGCTTCTTTAGAAATGTCCACACCATGAAAAGCTTCATATTTATCAGTAAGACCATTCAACATAGAAATTGTTTCTTCACGAGTTGGTTCATATATATTTATATTTTGAAATCTTCTTTTTAAAGCAGAATCTTTTTCTATATATTTTTGATATTCACCAAAAGTAGTAGCACCTATGATTCGTATTTCTCCCCTAGCTAAATCTGGCTTTAAAATATTTGAAGCGTCCATTTGACCATCCCCCACAGCTCCAGCTCCTACAATCATATGCACTTCATCTATAAAAAGAATATATTTATCACCAGATTCTTTTATTTCTTTTATAACTCCTTTCAATCTCTCTTCAAATTCTCCCCTAAATTTGGTACCCGCAATTAAAAGACCAATGTCTAAAGAAAGAATTTCTTTTCCTTTTAAAAATTCGGGTATTTGTCCAAAGATTATATATTGCGCAAGCCCTTCCACTACAGCTGTTTTTCCTACTCCAGCTTCTCCTATTAATAAAGGATTATTTTTTTTTCTTCTCGATAAAGTTTTTACTATTTGTTGTATTTCTTTTTCTCTTCCTATAATTGGATCTAATTTATTACTTAATGCATCTTTTGTAAGATTTACGGTAAATTTATCTAAATATTTATTTCTTTTCTCTATTTTTGTATTTTTTTTCTCTGATTTAATTTTATCTAATGTAATTAATATTTTTTTAAATTTAATATTAAATTTAATAAATAGATTTTTTACTACTGGGTCTGCTCTAGAAATTAAAGCTATAAAAAGATGTTCCACAGAAACAAAAGAATTTTTTGTTTTATTTGCGATTTTTTGTGCTTCTTCTAAAACAATTACAAGTTCTCCTGTTAAAAACATTTGATATGGTTGAGATGCTGTATTAAAATCTGAAGTTATATCTTTGTCATTTTCAATTAATTCAAATACTGAATCCAAAAATAACGGGTGGTCTATTTTTAAAGATTCTAAAATAGACAGAGCTATATTTTCTTCCATTATCAAAAAAGCTGCTAACAAATGAGCCTGAGAGACTTGATTTTGTCCCCTTTCCATAGCTAACTCATGTGCTTTTTGAATAGCTTCTTTTGCTTTTGTGGTTAATTTATTTATCTCTGGTATGGTCATATGTTGCTATTATATCATTTTCAAAAAAATTGTTCAAAAAAACAATATAATTAATTATATTGTTTTAAATTCATTATTTTAATTTAAATAGATAATAAATTCTCTCTCAAATAAGAAGATACTGAATCAAATCCCTCTTTCAACGCTTTTTTTTCTATCTTACTTCTATCTGCTGGAGAAACCCTAAACTGAATTACTTCAGAAGCTTTTTTTGAATATTCTTTTTCTGCCAAAATCAATTTTGGTAAATCTATTATCACCCCCGCAATATCTTCTGCTAAAAAATCCTGAGATATTTTAGCATCCTCACATTCAAAAAAAATTGTTCCATCTTTATTATCTTTTAAAAAATAATCATATTTTTTGTTATTTAATGTAATAGTATTTTTTAATAATATTGCAGAAGTTTTTTGTTTTTTCATAATTCTATAAATTTTATTCAATCAATAATTTTTAATAATCAACTATTTTTTTCATTTTTGATGATATTGTTTTCTTGTAAAATTCTTTACATTCTCCACCATGTACTGGTATTATTATATCCATCAATTTTGAATGTTTAAATTTTACATGACTACCCCTTTTTACATTAATTTTTTTACAACCAAAACTTATTAAAACTAATTTTATATCTTTATATTTTAAAGTTTTGGGGTTTTTAAAAAATTTATCTTGTAATTTTTTAATTTTTGTCACTTTTTTTATAATTAATTTATAATTATATTACATTATAACTTAATGTAATACAATTTGCAAATAATTTATTATTTTCAAAAAAAATATATTTGTTTATATTAAAAATAGTGTCCTCTATAGGGTCTTCTATAGAGGACCCTATTTTTTAAAAAATCACAAAAAATAATTTCCATAAAGCAAGGCTTTATGGAAATTATTTTTTATTTTGTTATATATGAAATAGATATATCAAAAATTTTTAAATCTCATGTGGATGAGTCCGTAAAACTTTATAAAGTCTTGTGGGTTGGATTTTGACGAACCGACGACGGGTGTTTTTCAACCTCAATGACGGACGTTTTTCAAAAGGTCCGACTTAAAAATTTGAGTAAAGTTAAATTTTAAAAAAATTTAACTTTACAATCAAATTTTCTGAAGTCGGACCTTGACGCGAACAACAACAAACGTTTTTCAGGAGGGCCGACTTGTAGGCTTTTGCGAAATCCCACAAATCGGACCTCGCGACGCGGACGAA
>JAGLGQ010000051.1 GCA_023143935.1 Minisyncoccota bacterium | reverse complement strand
ATAGCGGAGCTTGTGTGATTGTTTTAAATAAATAATTTTTATAGAAATATATTTTGTAGGTAGAATGTGTTATTTTTAATATCTTTATTTATCCATCTTCTCTTTTGCTGCTTTTATAAACCCATTAAATACAGGGTGAGGATCTAACGGTCTCGCTTTCATTTCTGGATGAAATTGTACTCCAACAAAAAATGGATGTTTTTTATTATCTAATTCTATAATTTCTGGCAATTTACCATCAGGCGAAGTAGCTGAAACTATAAGACCTTTTTTTTCTAAAATTTCAATATATTTTTCATTTAATTCATATCTATGCCTATGTCTTTCTGATATTTTTTCAGTTTTATAAAGTTTATATGCTAAACTACCTTTTTTTACTTTTGCTGGATAAGCGCCAAGTCTCATTGATCCACCATAATCACCAGCTTTTAATAATTTTTTTTGTTCAGGTAAAATCGTAATTATTTTATTTTTTCCGTTAGGGTTTATTTCATAAGATGTTGCATCTTTAATACCACATACATTTCTCGCATATTCTATACAAGCTAATTGCATTCCATAACAAATTCCGAAAAAAGGAATTTTATTTTTTCTTATAAATTCAATAACTTTAATTTTTCCTTCAATTCCAGTTGTTCCAAATCCCCCCGGTATTAATACTCCATTATATTTTTTTAAATTTGATAATTCTTTTTTTACATTTTTTCCTTCAAATTTTTTTGAATTTACCCAAGTTAATTCAACCCCGATATGATTTTTATATGCAGAAAATTTTAATGCTTCTATAATGGATATGTATGCATCCGATAATACAAAATCACCAGTATCAAAATATTTTCCCACAACCGCTATTTTTACTTTTTTCTTTCCGTTTTTACTAGATTTAACAAATTTTTTCCATTCATCAATTTTTTTATTATTTTTTTTTGTTTTTTTAATATTAAGTTTATTTATAATAATTTTATCTAAATTTTCTCCCAAAAAATTTTCTGGAACATCGTAAATGGAATCTATATCAGGGGCAGATATTACACATTCTTTTTTTATTGAACAAGAAAAAGCAATTTTTTCTTTCCTTTTATCATCCATTGGAATTTCAGATCTCCCAATAATTATATCTGGAGTTAATCCTGTTTGTTGCATAGTTCTAACCGCATATTGTGTCGGTTTTGTCTTCATTTCTCCTATTTTATGTGGAGTTGGTAAGAAAGACACAAGTGCATACATTACATCGTTTGGATATTTATTTTTCATCATACGAGCCGCTTCTAAAAATAAAATATTTTGATATTCTCCCAAAGTTCCTCCAATTTCTACCAAAACAACATCTGCCTTTTCTTTTTTTCCTGCATTTTCAATTTGTTCCATAACTCCAAGTGGTACATGTGGCACTACATCCACACATTTCCCTTTGTACCCAAGAGACCTTTCTTTATTTATAACTTTTAAATATGCGGACCCTGTTGTCATATAAGAATCACGAGAAAGGGAACTGTTTAAAAATCTTTCGTAATTACCCATATCTTGATCACACTCATGTCCATCGTCTAATACAAAAACTTCTCCATGCTCTGTTGGGTTCATTGTACCAGCATCAACATTTACATAAGGGTCAATTTTTACAGCAGTTGTTTTTAATCCATTAAATTGCAATATTTTTGCAATAGAAGATGCTGCCACACCTTTTCCTACTCCACTCATAACTCCACCCACCACAAAAATATATTTTCTGTTTTTATCACTCATACTTATTTTGGTTATTAAAAAATAATAATTGAATTCATTTTACACCCGATTTGAAAAAATTCCAAATTCAATCTTTTTTTTGAATTTGACAGTTAATATTTATATGTAATAATAATTATATTAAATTAAAAAAATATGAATTTACTTAATCTGCCAGAAGCACCCAAAACACGAGGAGAACTATTAAAAGAATTATGTGGGCAGGGCGATAAAACCTTAGAAGAAACAAGGGAAATATATAGAATATCAAAATTAGGCGGTTCGATAGATATTCAAATAAAAGCTTCTAATTGTTTAAGTGAATTATTATTAATAAAATTAGAACATGGTGAAACGATTGAAGATGCAAAAAAAGTTTATAAATGGTCACCAGGATATTCAAAATCAGAAAAAAAAGCTTTGGAAGAATGGGATAGAAGATCAATGGGGGCTTTAGGAGACATTAAAAAAATTAAAAACATCACCAAGAGACTTCAAGCAATAGAAGAACTTTATTACAGATCCGCGATGTTTTCAAAATCTGGGCAAATGATTTTAGAAGAATGGGAACGAATAGAATGAAGAATTAAAAAAAAACAATAAATTAAAATAAGAAAATATGGACGCATTTATAGATATAGAAGGAATAATAAATAATATGGAACGAACAATGAATAAGCGGGAATTATCAAAACAAAAAAATTTTGAATCAAAAGAAAGAAAAAAAAGAATGGCTTGGCAATTTTTACTTGCTCAATCTTTTTTAAAATCTAATGACAAAGAAAAATTTTATCAAATTTTAAATGAGGTAAAACAAGATTATAAAGAATTAAAATCAAATTCAACATTAAAAGAAGAAGTTTACAATCATTTTGATAATTTATTATTACTTAAAGTGGAATATTTGCGTGTAAACTTTATGAATAGAAATTTTGAAGAAGAAATTCTTGGAATTTTTTATATTTCACCAAAAGGTTCAAGAGCTGAACAAAAAATTTTAGACACATGGCTTATAATGAGGGTAAAATATAGAAATATGAAAAGAGAAGGGTATTAAATAAAATAAAAATTTAAAAAATATGAATATATTTGAACAACAAATAAATAATTGGAAATTATTAAAATCAGAAAAGTTGGAGTTAAAAAAAGTAAAAGAAAGAATAAAAGCAGAAATTCTATATGCTAAAGGGTGTTTAGGGCTTTTTTACGATGAAGAATTTTTTAAAATTTTATATAAAGCAAAAAAAATTTATAGAAATTCAAAATTAAATGATTCAATAATTATCCAACAAAGAGCTTTTAAGCATTTTGACAATTTATTATTAATGGGGTTAAAACATTACACAACAATTAACGAAATAGATGAAATTCTTTCAATTTCACTAAAGGGTTCAAGGTCTCGGGAAAAAGCTTTAAAAAAAATTGATATTCTTGAAAAAATTAGAATAAATGAGAGAAAAAAAAGAAATGCATATTTAAGAGAAATGATTGGATAATAAAAAAACAATTCATAGTTATCGTTATTCCATAAAATAACAATAACCAACAAAAACATTGAAAAATATATTTATTATGTTATTATGTCTTTTAATATGACTAAAAATATAGTAGTAAATAGATCGGGAAAAACAAATTCTTTTGGACTTTTAAAACAATTTTCCCAAAAAGTAAGAAGTTCTGGAATTATTCCTAAAATAAAATCAAACAGATATAGCGAAAGAAAATCATCTGCTTTTAGAAGAAAATTTGATGCATTAAGAAAAATTGCAAGAAAAGCAGTCGTTGATAGAAATTTAAAATTGGGAAAAAAAGACAAAAAAAAATAATAATTAAAACCAAAGTCAAAATCTTTGGTTTTTTTTATTTTATATTTACATTTAAAAATGTTAATATTGTCTTTATGTTGAGGATTTATCAAAACAACAACCCAGAAGATGACAAAGTTTTAAGAACCATTTCAAAAGAAGTGGAAATAGAAACAATAATTTCAGAAGATATTCAATCAAAAATCAAAAATATGTTTGATTTTATTGAAATTCAGCCTGACGGCGCAGCTTTATCTGCCCCACAAGTTGGTATTAATTTACGATTTTTTATTGTTTCAAAAAATATTTTTAAATCTTTAATGAAAAAGGAAATTCCCAGAGAGGATATGGTTTTTATAAATCCCAAAATTATAAAAAATTCTAAAAAAACACAGCTTTTGGAAGAGGGGTGTTTTTCCGTTAGGTGGTATTACGGAGATGTGGAAAGATTTAAAAATGTAACCATTGAAGCATATAATGCAAAAGGGGAAAAAAAGACATGGAATACGGGAAGCTACCTTTCACAAATTTTTCAACACGAGATAGATCATTTAGATGGAATTTTATTTATAGATAAAGCTGTAAACATCCATAAGATGTCCGATGAGGAAATTTTAGAAATTAAAAATCTTCAAAAAAAATTAATAGAAAATAAAAACAAATAATAAAGTATGTTTAAATTTTTAAATATAAAAACAAATACTTTAGGAAAATCTGCTTTCATTTTAGCTTTTCTTACTTTAAGTTCTCAAATTTTGGCAGTTGTGAGAGATAAAATTTTTTCTATAAAATTTGGGGCAGGTATAGAATTAGATGTTTATTATGCAGCATTTAAAATACCAGATGTTGTATTTTTATTAGTAGGTACACTTATTTCTGCTTTTATTTTAATTCCATTTTTTGAAAAAATTGATAAAGATAAAAATGAATCCCTGCAAGATTTTATAGATAAAGTTTTTTATACTTTTATCTTTTTTATGACAATTATTTCATTAATTATTTTTATCTTTGTTCCTCAAATAGCCGAAATTTTCTTTTCTGGTTTTGAGGGAGAAAATTTACAAAAATTTATAGATATTTCCAGAATAATGTTGATTTCTCCGATGTTTTTGGGTCTTTCCAGATTATTTATTGGATTAAACCAAAGAAACGGATATTTTCTTTCGTCAGCCATTACGGGAGTTTTTTATAATTTATCAATAATATTTGGGGCTTTATTTTTATATCCATTTTTTGGTTTTTTGGGAGTTATTATTGGGGTTATTATTGGCGCAGTTTCTTATTTTTTAGTACAACTCCCACCAATTTTCAAAGAAGGATTATTTCCTAAAAAAATTATGTTTTTTTCTCCCAAAGAATCTTGGGATATTTTTAAAATTGCCGCACCGAGGTCAATTGCTTTGGTTATGTCTGACTTACTTTTAGCTTTTTTAATTGCTCGTTCATCTATTTTAGCAGACGGGTCTGTTACTATAATCGCTTTTGCTTTAAATATTTTTATGGTTCCAATTCATCTTATAGCTTTATCTTATTCATCAGCTGCCTTTCCTCAAATGACAAAATATTTTAATGAAGGAAAAATAGAAGAATTTAAAATTTTTTCTAGAAAAGTTATATCAAGGGTTTTATTTTTTGGTTTTCCCGTTTTATTTTTTTTCTTTTTTTATTCAGATATTATGGTTGGATTTTTGCTTGGTTCAGGCAAATTTGGGTGGCAAGAAATACACACCACAGCATTAATTGTATCTATTTTTTCACTTGTTGTAGTTTATAAATCGATATTAATTATGTTAGCAAGAATTTTTTATGCCATGGGAAGAACGTGGTTTGTTTTTTGGTCTAATTTATTAATACTTTTTGTATTTTTGATTATTTACTTTGTTTTATCTGGTGATTTTTTTGTAACATTTTTAAGTCAATCGGTTTTAGATTTTTCATTTTATACAGAAGGTATCGGAGGATTATTAGTTTTGGCAATATCTTATACATCAACTCTGATTTTAGGAGCTATTTTTTCTATAAAATTTTTCAAAAAAATAACTCATGAATTTTCTTTATTTTCAGGATCACAATGGAAAAGAAAAATATTTATAGCATTTATTTCCATTGCTATTTCTAGAATTTTACATCAAACTTTTTTTAATAATCTCGATAATTCTTTTTTAAGTTTTTTTTACTCATTAACTTTTGCCGGTCTTTCTTCTCTTATTTTATTAATTATATTTTCAGAAATTTTTGGAGGCAGGGATTATTTAGAATTTAAAAAAACAATCTTAAATTTATTAAAAAAACAATTTTTAAAAAAAGAAAATTAAGATATAATAAGAAGTAATTAAATTTATGTTGTCTCAAAAAAAAATAAAAATAAAAATAATTAATTCCTTCTTTATTTTTTTAGCAGTTCTTTTTTTATATTTTATTTTTGTTGAAGCAGAAGAACTTGAATGTAAAGATTATAAAGATAAAGTTTTAACTCAAGAACAATATCAAGAAGTTATTGAAATTTGTGACGCAGAAATAGGGGTAGATAAAGTTTTATTAACCGAAAAAAGAAG
>JAGLGQ010000050.1 GCA_023143935.1 Minisyncoccota bacterium | reverse complement strand
GAAACTTCGGGTGTAAAAAATGAAGTAAAACGATTGGATACTAAAATCAGAATTTCTCAAGCTTATATAAATCAAAAAATTGCAAAAGCAAATAGTTTAAAAAAAGATATGAAGACTAACTCTTCAGATATAAGTTCCCTTGAAGAAGATTTAAAAAATATTAATAAATCATTATCAACTTTGCTTTATGAAAAAAATCTTTTAGAAACCAACACAGCTTTAGAAGCCATTTTAATGTCTAATTCTCTTTCTGATTTTTATAATGACACTCAACTTTTAAAAATTATTAGCAGTAGAATTTCAGATAAAATTGATGTAATAAAAAGTGAAAAAATATCTTTAGAAAGGCTTTCCATAGAGCTTTCAGAAAGAGAAATGCTTGAAAGGCAATTAGCTAGAGAAAGAGATTCGGAGAAAAAAAATATTGTGAGAAATAAAGGTTATAAAAATGAACTTTTAACTATTCTTCAAAAAGAAGAGGGAGATTTGGAAAAATCAATTTTAGGGAAAGAAGAGGCAAGACAAGCTATTTTAAAAAAGAAATATACTCTAGCATCTGGTGATGCTGTTACCTTTGGTGAAGCTTATAATGCTATTAATCCATATAAAGGAGTTTTGGGTATGGATCCAGCTTTTGTATTAGCTATTTTGTTTCAAGAATCAGGGAATGGGGGAAAAATTGGTGGAAATATTGGACAATGTACTTATGACCAAAAAAATACACACGGTAATTCAAAAAATGGTTATACTGTAATGAGCAATAGTCAAAAAACAGCATTTTTAGATATTATGAAGGGGTTGGGTAGAGATCCGTCTGTTCAAAAAATATCTTGCCCAATTCCAAAAGATGGTTCATATGGTGGAGCGATGGGTCCAGCACAATTTATGCCCAACACGTGGTTTTCTATCAGAAGTAAAACTGGAAAAATTTTAGGGAAAAGTGACGAAGAATTATCACCATTTATAAACGGTGATGCATTTATTGCATCTGCGGTATATTTAAAAGACCAATATTATTCAAAATCTTGTTCGGCATATGCTGAAAAATATAAACACATTAGTAGTGTAAGAACTTTAAGAGAAAGGTGTGCAGCTTCACGATATTATGCTGGTGGAGCATGGTGGAAATATAGAATGACATATGGTCAGTCAGTAGTTAGACGAGCAGATAAATTTAGAGCTGATATTAGAATTTTAGAAGACGATTAATATAAATAAAAAACGAGCAAAAATTCCTTCGGAATTTTTGCTCGTTTTACTTGTATTTTTTTTTTATTATTTTATTATATAAAATATATGAATTTTTTTTTAACAATATTAACCATTAGTATTTTTTCTTTTTCTTCATTGGTATCAGCTGTAATAAATACTGATATTTTCGAAGTTTATTTAGATGATTTGAAGGATATCTCTAATGATTTGGAAGTACCAGATGAAGATTTTAATTTTCTTGACTCTGAACCAATATGGCCCGGTGATGAAGATGAAACTGAAATATTTGTTGAGGAAATATTAGAAAAAAAACCAATAACAAGAGAACAACCAGAAAAAATAGATACTAAAGTAATTGTAAAAAAACCACTTTACAGTCAAAAAAATGAAATTTTTAAACAAGCAGTTGAAATATCTGAAGTTATGGAAGTTAGAGGTTTTAAAAATTTGGTAGCTGAATTAAAAGATGGAGTTATAAATTTAACAGGGTCGGGTGAAAAAATATCAGAAATTAATTTGGAATTAAATTCTAGTTTTGATTTTATAGAACATAATGGAGAGGTTACAATAAAATTAAAAGAAATTTTAGAAATTAGAAAAGATAGTAAAATTTCTTTAAAAATTAAAATTGACGATAGCGATGTATCAATAAAAGCAAATGGTAAAAAAGGTGATGTTATTATCTTAAATGATAGTGGATTAGAAGTTAAAGTTTTTGATAATATGACTTTTGATTTAAATAATGGGAATTTATTTATGGGAAAAAACGAAATTAAAGTTTCTCCAAAAAAAATAGTACAAAAAGTTAAAGAAAGAGTGGGGGCAAAAAATAGTTTAATTAATTCTGATTTAAAAATAGATTTATGGGAATATGGGGGTAAAGCTATTTATGGAATTAAAGCTAAAAAACGAGCAAAACTTTTTGGATTATTTGATGTAAAAGTAAATATAGATTCAAAAATAGATTCTGAAACGGGAAATATCATTGAAATTTCTGAATCATGGTGGTCATTTTTAACAATTTAAGTTATTTGAAAAAAGAGCGAAAATTTCTTTGAAATTTTCGCTCTTTTTTCTTATTATGTTAAAATAGTTTAAATGAATAAGATACAAAAAATAAAAAATTATGCTTTTATTGATGGGCAAAATTTATATCTTGGTACAAAAGAAGTTAATTTTGTTATTGATTTTAAGAAATTGAGAGTTTATTTAAGAGATAAATATAAAATTGAGGAGGCATATTATTTTTTGGGTTTTGTTAAAGAAAAAGAAAATACTTTATATACTCAACTTCAAAAAGCTGGTTTTATTATTATTTTTAGAGAACATTCGGAATTGTTAGCGGGAAACAAAAAAGGAAATGTTGATCCTGATATTATTTTTGAAATTATGAAAAAATTATTAGATGAATCAGATGATTTTGAAAAAGTTTTAATAATTTCTGGTGATGGAGATTATAAAAAGTTAGTTGATTATTTAATACAAAAAAAAAGATTTTTAAAAATTTTATTTCCAAATAAAAAATTTGCATCTTCTTTATATAAAAAAATTACTTGGGAGTATTTTGATTATTTGGAAAAAATTAAGCATAAAATTTCTTATAAAAAAAAAGTTACAAAAAAGAAAAAGGAGCCTTAGGCACTAACACCGTTTGGATCCTTTTTCGTCTTAATACTCCTTAATTTTACAATAACAAATAAAAAATGCAAGTTAAAAATCAAAACAATGAATATCTCAAAAATTATCAAGAAAAGTATTCTATTTTAAATCTAGAACAAAAAGATGCTGTAGATACTATCGAGGGTCCTGTTGCTGTAGTTGCGGGTCCGGGAACGGGAAAAACACAGATTTTAACCTTAAGAATTGCTAATATTTTACAAAAACAAGGTGGAGATTTTGCAGATAATATTTTAGCTCTTACTTTTACAAATTCTGGAGTATATGCTATGAGAGATAGGCTTTCTGATTTTGTTGGTACCGAAACTGCATATAAAGTTGGTATTTTTACTTTTCACTCATTTGCCGAAGAACAAATTAAATCAAATCCTGAAATATTTAATCGTTTTGCATTTTCTAGACCAATTACAGAAATAGAAAAAATTCAAATTATTGAAGAAATTTTGAATAAATCAAAATGGAAATATCTTCAAACTTTTGCTTCTGATTTTTATTATACAAAAATAATTTTATCTGCTATTAATGATTTAAAATCAGATGCGATTTCGCCACAAGATTTAGAAACAAGCATTTTGACTCTTGAAAAAAGAATTTTAGAACAAAAGGGAGAAGAAGCTTTTTATAAAATAAATAGAGGAAAAAATAAAAAAGGTGATATTAAAAAAACTGTTTTAGAAAAAATTCAAAAACAAAAAGATAAACAAAAAGAATTAGTTATAATTTATCAAAAATATCAAGATGAGCTTGAAAAAAGAAAACTTTATGATTTTTC
>JAGLGQ010000005.1 GCA_023143935.1 Minisyncoccota bacterium | reverse complement strand
AGAAGATGATGGTAGTTGTGAATATTAATTTTTTTTATTAATTTATATGAGTTTTTTTGTTATAATAAAACTATGTCAGAAATAAAAAATGAAGCAAAAGCTTTAACTAAATTAAATAGATTAACAAATTATTTATCTACAGCTCAAATTTTTTTAAAAGATAATTTTTTATTAGAAAGAGCTTTATTGGGTGATGATATAAAAAATCGTCTTTTGGGACATTGGGGAACATGTCCCGGAATAAATTTTGTGCAGGGTCAAACAAATAGACTTATTATTAAAAATAAAGATAGAGATTTTCTTTTTGTGGTTGGGCCTGGTCATGGTTTTCCTGCTTATCAATCAAATATTTTTATAGATGGTTCATTGTCTAATTTTTTTCCAGATAAAATACCATATTCAAAAAAAGGTTTTGAAGAGATTATTAAAAATTTTTCAACTCCTTATGGGTATCCATCACATTTAAATCCAGAAGCACCCGGTGTTTTACTTGAAGGGGGGGAACTTGGATATTCACTTTCTGTTTCTGCGGGGGCTGTTTTAGATAATCCAAATCTTATTACTGTTTGTTTGGTGGGAGACGGGGAAGCTGAAACAGGACCCCTATCTGCATCTTGGAATTTAAATAAATTTTTATCTCCAAAATCTGATGGTGTGGTTCTCCCCATCTTACATCTAAATGGATATAAAATTTCGGGGCCTACAATTTTTGGTCGTATGAAAGATGCAGATACTAAAAAATATTTTGAAGCGTTAGGTTATAAAGTTTATTTTATAGATGAGGGGAAGAAAAAAGATATTCAAATTAGGGGTATTGAAATTTTTGATAAAGCGATAGAAAGAATAAAAAAAATTCAAAAAAAAGCGAGAAAAGGAGAAAGAGTTTTGAAACCAGAATGGCCGTTAATTATTTTAAAATCACCAAAAGGAATGAGCGGAGTTGAGACAGTGGATGGTAAAAAAGTAAAAGGAAATTATTTATCTCATCAGGTAGTTTTTGATGATGTTGCAAATAATGAAGAGTATTTAAAACAATTAGAAGAGTGGCTTCAGTCTTATAAAATTAGTGAATTAATTTCATTTGATGAAGAAGAAAATATTGTTTTAGATAAAGACATTCAAAAGTTAATTCCAGAAAAAGAAAGAACTTTGGGTTATGGTAAATATGCTCACGGCGGTAATCCAGAAATTTCACTTCCAAATTTAGAAGATTTTCTTTCGGAAAAAAATTTTAAAATACAAAATCCTATAAAAAAAGAAAATTCAATGTTTTTTGCTGGAAAGTATTTGTCCGAAGTTTTAGAAAAAAATGATAATTTAAGAATTTTTTCACCAGATGAAACATATTCAAATAGAATTCAAGAAATTTTTAAATCTACAAAAAGAGCTTGGCAATTACCAATAAAATCTTTTGATGAAGATTTAGCGGGAGAAGGAAAAGTTATTGAAATTTTATCTGAACATCTATTGTTTGGTATGCTTTGGGGATATGTACTTTCGGGAAGGTTTGGGTATTTTGTATCATATGAAGCATTTGCTCAAATTATAGCTTCTATGGCTGATCAATATGTAAAGTTTTTACATGCTTCAAAAAATGTTCATTTTAGAAAAGATGTTCCGTCTTTGAATATAATTTTGTCATCACTTTTAGAGCGTCAAGATCATAATGGGTATTCACATCAAAATCCATCTCTTATTGCAAATAATTTAGACAGAGATTCTGATTTAGTAAATATTTATTTTCCAGCAGATAGAAATATGATGATTTATGCTATGGAAAAAACTTTGAAAACAAAAAATCAATTAAATATAATTGTTGCGGGAAAAAAAATGAGTAGGGTTTGGTTGGATAAAGAAGAATCAAAAGAATTGGCAGAAAATGAAATTGGAATTTTTAATTTTATTTCAGATCAAAACCCAGATTTAGTAGTCGCAACCGCGGGAGATTATATTACTGAAGAAGCAATTGTGGGGGTAAAATTATTTAAAGAAAAATTTCCAAATATAAAAGTTCGGTTTGTGAATTTTTTTAAAATTGATATTTTATCTGAAAAAAATCATAAAATTTCAAGTGAAGATATTTTGGAAAATTATTTAACTAAAAATAAGGGGATTGTTTTTAATTACCATGGATATACATCTTCAATTAAAAAATTACTTTTTGATTATGATATTGCCGATAGAATAATTGTGAATGGATATGAAGAAGAAGGGTCTACAACTTCACCATTTGACATGAAGGCTAGAAATGGATTATCAAGATTTAATTTAGTGGCCGATTTATCTACTTTGGCATATAATCAAAATTTAATAAAAGAAGAAGAATTTAAAAATATTACAAAAGAAATGGCAAATATTTTAGTAGAAGAAAAAGAATATATTATAAAAAATAAAGTTGATCCAGATTGGATAAAAAAATGGGAAATATAATTTTTTTTAGTATAGTTTATGAAAAAAATTTTAAAAATATTTTTTGGTCCATATAAAAAAAAATATAAGAAAAAAAGACCCACTATATCACTTGGTTTAGATAAAAAAGAATATCAAAATAAAAAAAATGAATTTTTGGTAATAGCTAATAAAAAAACAGTTTTTTTTAATGAATTTTATAAATTTGAATATAATAAAATATCAATTCGTAATCAAAAAACTAGATGGGGGTCTTGTTCATCAAGAAAAAGTTTAAATTTTAATTACAGAATTTTTTTACTTTCTGAAGATTTAATGGATTATATTATTGTTCATGAAATTTGTCATTTACAAGAAATGAATCATTCTAAGAGTTTTTGGGATTTAGTTGAAAAGAAAATTCCTGATTATAAAAAAAAGCGATTGGAATTAAAAAAATATTACTTTATTAATTAATTATGTTAAAATAGTAGTTATGATAGATAAAAAGTACACCCTTATTTTTATGGGTAATTCTGGTTGTGGAAAGGGAACACAGGCTAATTTGATAGAGGAAGAATTAAAAAAGCAAGGGGGTGAAGTTCTTCATATTGAATTAGGGTATCAATTTAGAGAATTTTTGTCCACTACTACATATACAGCAAAAAAAGCTAGGGAAATTGCAAAAAAAGGTAGTTTGCAACCTGAGTTTTTGGCTGTTCGTTTATGGGCGGAAGTTTTAAATTCTCATTATTCCGATGAAAAGCATTTAATTGTAGATGGTACCCCGAGAACTATTAGAGAAGCTAATGTTTTAGATGATGCTTTAAAATTTTATGGAATAGAAAAACCTATAGTAATTTATCTTAATACCAGTAGAGAAAAAGCTCGAGAGAGAATGTTTTCGCGCGGAAGATCAGATGACACAGAAGAAAAAATTAAAAATAGGTTGGATTGGTTTGAAAAAGATGTTTTACCTGCAGTTAATTTTTTTAAAAACAATTCTGAATATAATTATATTGAGATTTCGGGAGATGATACGATTGAGATAATAACTCAAGAGATTAAAAAACAAATATTTTAAACTTTATAAAAAATTGGTATAATACACATTATGTTAACAAGACATGCAGGAAGAGAATTGGTTTTACAAGCATTGTTTAATTTAGATTTTAGGGGGGAAAAAAATATAACACCAGAATCTATTTTTCAAAATATTTTTAAATCATTTTATATTGAAGAGTCTGGTTCGGGAGATGCGGATGATTTTGCAAAAAAATTATTTAATGGTGTTTTAGAAAATCAAGAAAATATAGACAAGGAGTTATCTAAATCTACTACAGATTGGGGTCTTGATAAAACATCTATTATTGATAGAAATATTTTAAGAATTGGTTATTTTGAAATGTTTTTTTTAGATGATATTCCAGCAAAGGTGGCAATAAATGAAGCGATTGAGCTTTCTAAAACATTTGGGCAAAAAAATTCGCATAAATTTATTTCAGGAGTTTTGGGTAATATTTATGAAATTTCAGGTTTAAAAAATAAAGATAGTAAAAAAAAATAATATGAAAGATTTAGATAATTTTGAAAAAAAAATAGGATATGATTTTAAAAATAAAGAACTTTTAAATAAAGTTTTTATTCATAGGTCATATATTAATGAAAATCACGGAAAAATTAAAGAACATAATGAAAGAATGGAATTTTTAGGTGATGCTGTATTAGAACTTTCTGTAACTCGTTTTTTGTATGATAAATTTCCCCAAAAAACAGAGGGAGACCTTACAGCTATTAGGTCTGCGTTGGTAAACACAGATTCTCTTGCAAAAAAAGCCGAAGAATTAAATTTAAATGATTATTTGTTGCTTTCAAAAGGAGAAAAAGATTCAATTAAGGGGAGGTTACATATTTTAGCAAATACTTTTGAAGCGTTAGTTGGTGCTATATATTTAGATTCTGACTTTGATAAAGCTAATGAATTTTTAAAAAAATATTTATTTGATTATGTAGAAGAAATAGTAAAATTAAAATTATATAAAGACCCAAAATCTTATTTTCAAGAAAAAGCTCAGGAAAATAATGGAGCGACTCCAAAATATAAATTAATGGGACATAAAGGTCCAGATCATGATAAAATATTTGTAATGGGTTTGTATTTGAAAGAAGAATTAATTGCAGAAGGTGAAAGTAGTTCAAAACAAAAAGCAGAAGTTGAAGCAGCAAAAAATGGTTTAGAAAAAAAAAATTGGGTTTAATAAAAAAATATTATGAAAAAAGAAAAAAAAGATAAAGATGAAAATATTGTTTATGATAATGATTTGGAAAAAAGTTCGTTTTCCATGAAATCTGATTCTAAATTAAAAAAAAGGATTAAAGAGTTGGAAAAAGAAAAGGGGGAATATTTAGATGGATGGCAAAGGTCTCAAGCGGATATTATAAATTTAAAAAAAACACATACCGAAGAAAAAAAGGTTTTTACTCAAATAGGGAAACAATCTTTTTTGGAAGAAATTATACCTATTTTAGATAATTTTGATGCAGCTTTTTCAAATAAAAAAGCTTGGGAGGAAACACCAATTGAATGGAGGTCTGGAATAGAATATATTTATAATCAATTTATTATT
>JAGLGQ010000049.1 GCA_023143935.1 Minisyncoccota bacterium | reverse complement strand
AAAAATACTTCCCAAAATATCTCTACTGGTATTACTCCACCAAAAGGCAAAAAAGATAAAGTCGTAAGTCCTACCAAAGTAAATATAAATGTATCTATTGCTTGAGATATCAAAGTTGAACCATTATTCCTTAACCATAAATAATTTTTTGATGATTTTATGCTTTTAATTTTATCATACAAAATAATATCAACTGATTGAGCTATTAAATAAGCTAACATTGACCCAATTAAAATTCTTGGAGCAATTGAAAATAACGTATTGAGTGAATCTTGCGCAAAATCATCTACTGATGGAACAAAAGCTAATAAAAATTGTAAAGCTACCACAAAAAAAGCTGAAGTTAAAAATCCAATAATAACCGCCCTAAATGCTTCTTTTTTTCCATAATGCTCAGAAAGTAAATCTGTAATTAAAAATAAAGAACCATATAAAATATTTCCACCAGTAATTAATAACCCAAACAATTCAAACTGTTTTAAAACAAAAATATTCATTAAAATTGTAAAAACAGAAATTAATAAAAAAAGATATAATTTACCCATTCTAAAAGCTACCAAAACTAAAGAAAGGCAAAAAAATGCAAAGGTAATAAAAAGTATTTCGTTCATAATATTTTAAATTTATATAATTAAATTAATAAACAAAAATTATATCATACTTTTTTAATTGCATTTTTTATTATATTAAATAAAATATCGGGCTCATCCGTACCAATTCTGATTCTTTTTCCAGTTTTTAAATTTAATTCTATAGCATCTAATCCATAAACATTAAATAAAACTCCTTTTGGAATTATTCTAATTCCCCACCCATGATACCAATAATTTTTTACAATTTTTACCCCTACAATATCTTTAAAATAAAAATGTTTTTTACACCTAAAACATAAAAAATTAATACTAATTTTTTCATCATTTACTAATACTGTCATGCGAGAAAAAAAAGAAATAATAAAAATAAAAAATAAAAAAATACTTAAAATTATTGGTTGATCAAAAACACTCAAACCGTTATATTGCATCACTAAATAAAAAACTATTGGTGAAATTGGCAACAAAAAAGACGAAATCGGATTTATTTGTGTATGTTTATAATTTATCATATTTAACAATTATACAATATAAAACCAAATAATCTAACCTTCTAATCCCATAACAAAAAAACAAGGAGGCCCTGCTTCCTTGTTTTTTGTTATAAAACCAGAATTGAATTTTAAGCTAGTCGTGCTACTTTTTAGCTTAATCATACTACTTTTTAAGCTAGTCATGCTACTTTTTAACTTAGTCGTGCTACTTTTTAGCTTAATCAGTAATATCTTCAATTTTATAATTATCAAACTTTACATCCATAAAATCTGTTCGTATTCCTGCATACTCCTCACTTAAAATAGCTTCTCCCCCATAACTTTTTCCATCATCTATTGCAACTAATACCAATTCCCAATTACCTGTTCTCTTTTCATCAATAAATATTTTTATTTCAACTTTATTTCTATCAACTGTTTTAATTTCATTTCTAATACCAATCCATTGATTTATTGGTAAAAGATTTGGATTTATTTTTTTGTCAAATTCTCCATCAAAAATTTTTCCTTGTGATATTATATAATATTCTTTATTTATTTTTTTCTTTATAACGGCTGTTCCGTCAACACGAATTCCAGCATAATATAAATTATATTGATCTTTATAACGACTAAAAAATAATAAACCATTTGATTCACTACGATGTTTGCTATTACTTAAATTATATTTAACTATTTTAAAATAAGCTTCTTGTCGAAAATTTTGCCATTTACTTTTTGTGATTAATCTAAAAATATTTTGAGGATAATAACCACCATCAGTTTCTTCTGGAATATCTCTTTTTCCATTACTATATTTTATCTGCCATTCAGAATCTTCTTCCAATGCACCAAAAAGGGTTCTAGCAATTCCATTTTCTTGAATCAAAAATGCCCCAGAATTTACCCACCAATGCGGACTTAAGCTTTTTTCCATATTGCCAGTTTCTTCTAATATTTCACCTTTATCAAAAGTATCTTCAAATAAATTATTTAAAAATACTTTTGGCAATTCAAGATTTTCCACCTTTTTTTCTTCTACTTTAATATTTATTTTTTCAATTTCTTTATTTTGATTATTATTATTTTGATTATTAATAAAATTAAAATACAAAAAAGTACTTAAAATAAATAAAATTAAAATTAGAGAAAGTAAATTTTTTATCATATTATTTTTTTTTTAAAATTTATAAACAAATAAATCAATGCTGATAAAAATAGTATACCAATTATATAAATTAAAATCAAAATTCGATTAGAAAAATGTTTTTTTATGTTTATTTCAATTTGATTTGGATGTTCTCTTGGTGAAATTTTTTTTAATTCTGTAATTTTTAAATTATAAGAATTTTGTGTATTCATGGGTCTATACATTCTAAATTTATCCACTTTCACATTTTTTTGATTTGCCTCAATTGATATCGTATGTAGTCCTTCTTTTAAACTTACAGAGACATTATAAAAACAATAATATTGTTCTTTGTGTAATACGCATTCTTCGGTAAGATTTTTTTTATTTCTTTGCAAAACATTATCAATATAAATTTTTATTGTATCAACATTAGTATATCTAAATAAATTTTTAACATTAACAGTTCCAAAAACTTCTATAACGTAATCAGAATCTTTTGAAACAATAAATTTATTTGAAATTTTATTACCAATTTTTTCTAAAAAAACAGATGCAAAAGAACTATCTGTCGGTCTTACGGACGACAAAGTTCTAACTCTATTATCATAATTTCTATCAATCCTATATCCTTCTTCAAATTGCCACCATGTATTGTATCCGATTGATTCTTCTAGTTCCTTTGGTGTCTGAATTTCTGGTTTATGATAATGCATATGCCAAAGATAGTTTTTATCAAAACTTACTGTAGAAGGTCGCCTGTCTCGCCATTTATTATCTTTGCTTGTATCTCTTCCGGCAATATAAAATTGTTTTGTTAAATTTACAATTTTTTGATTTTGATTACCTCGTGGATAGGCAAAAGTTGTTATCTTGTATCCTTGTTCTTCGAGCATCCTTTTTGATTCTTCAAATTGATAAATTAAATCTTTTTGATTATAATTATTTGTTATAAGACTACTAGCACTTACGGTATGCGATCCAATTTCGTTACCATTATAATGTAACTTATCTAATTCAGATAAACTCATATATGCTCCCCCTGAGCTAAGTATACGGTCAGTAATAATATAAAATGTTGCAACTGCTCCATATTTTTTAAAAGTTTGATATCCAAAAGTAAAATGATTTTTTCGTCCATCATCAAAATTCATTATACAAGTTCTTTTGGGAATTTTTTTATTTTTCAAAACATAATTTTCCATTATATCTCCAAAAGTAAACCATCTACAACCCATTTCATTAGTCATATAATTAACTTGTTTTTCGAAATTTGAAACATGCATTTCAAGTGTTGGATGTTTTATTTCTTGACCATCTTCAATTATATGATGATAACCTAAAATTGGAACAAAATCTTCTTGTTCATAAATTTTGAATTGTTTAACTTTATCATCCATTGGAATATCTGTATAAATATTTTGATCTATTGAATAATATGAATCTACATCATCAATTTCTGCTACATAATATGGTCTTTCTGAAAAAATAGAATTATTATCTAAATTTTTTGGAATAATAATGATTTTTCCATTATCATCCTGATTTATTTGAAATTTATCACTTCCATTACCTTTTAAAAACCAATTATTATTTTCTAAACCAAGTTCTAAATTATAATCATTAACAATACTTTCCCCCACAAAGGATTCATCTAAAAATTTTACATCTAATTCATTTAAATTAATATCATATGTTTTATTTTTTGTTTTAAGAATAACTTTATTATTTTTAATTTCAGCGGAAATATAATTACTATTATCTCCAATCTCTAATAAAGTTATAAAAGAAGTATTTTTAGCATGTTGTTTGTATGAAAGCATATAACAAGGAACTTTTTTTTCATATTCAAACGAACAAAAACCATTACCAGTATCTTCATCACTTATTGTTGATGATAATTTAATATTATTTGGTAAAAGTTGATGAATAGTTATTTCCTCTTTTTCATTTTCTCCTATTGCAGTTACAGTTGTGTTATTAATTTCAATTTTTGCTTTAGGAAACAAATGAAATAATTGCTCATAATCATGTTTTTTATCTGAAATAAGTCTATCTATAATTAAAACTAAATCATGTCCCAAAAGAATCATCGTTCTTTGGTGATGTATTTGAGGATATAAATTATGCTGGGCGGAATGAAAAACAAAATCACCACCTTGTTTAAATTTTCCAGAAACTGCAGTACCAAATCTTTGGTCTTTACCATCAATCAAAATTGTATTATGTCCACGAGTTCCATGAAAATATGACTTTAGTTCATCTTCAAATTCATAAGTATAAAGACCTGAATCTGTAATTAAGGTTTTTCCATTACTATATAGAACGAAACTTAATGCATCAAAATCGCTATGTGCTGTTCTGTATGGTCCAACATCAAATATAATTTGTGTTTGATCTTCAAATTTATTTTCAAATTTTGTTTTCCGTTCCCATTCCGAACGCATAATTACCTGTCCTCCGATTGGATAATATTTGCTCAATTCACTCGGTTGTTTTCCTCTTTTTCCCTGAGTTAAGACATATAAAAATTCTGAATTTTCTTTTGCTATTTCTTTAAAAGTACCTTTTCTACCAACTCTTCTTTCAAGAGAAGCTCCTAGGATGGGAGAATCTAAATTTGGTTGCAAAATATAAGTAGCATAAGAAATCATTTTGTCCACTGTTTTTTTCAAACCATCACCAACATCTACATCATGTTCTGTTGTAAATTTAAAAACAAGCCAATATTTTTCTAATGTATAAAAATGATAATATGGAGAATTTTCAACTAATATTCCATCATCATCAACAAGTGTGTTAATTCCTTCATGTAATCTTTTTTTAGCCATAATAAACCAATCATCAACATCCTCAAGATCGGGAAAATTAACAGACAAAATCAACAAAGCTACCATTTGATTAATTCCATGATTATACTTTTCTTCGTAATGTTCCTCTTCAAGTAAAAATTCTCCATGTCTTTGCAATGCTTTAAGAATTTTTTCACTCATTTCAACAGAAAGCACATTTTGTTCTCGTAATTTCCACCATGTATTTATAAGTGTCATCGTTCTGAAAGCAACTCCATGATAATCATCCCATGCATGTGGTTTATCTATTCCGTTATCAATAAAACTTTCTATTATTTCAATTAGTTTATCTTTATATCTCTCGTCTTTAGTTTCTTGATATGCATATAAAAGATGTCGTGTATCTCTTAAACTATAAAAAATAAATCTCCAATATCTTTCACCAAAAGGATCTTCTTCCCATGTTATTTTATCGACTTTTACCGAATTGTATCGTTCAATTTTTATTTCATTTTTTAAATAAGCATCTGCAATGACAATATCCCCTTCATCTAAAAAATCATAAATAATTTCTTTTCCATTTACTGATTTTGGATAGGTGTCATAAATTTCCAAATATTTATAATCTTTTTCATCAATTTTTTCTCTACACAAACCACCATCCTGAACTGAAATTTTAATTTGATTATTTCCACAAATAATTTCTTCCTCTAGTGTAAATTTTTCTATTATGTTTTCTTTAACGCTATTGTAAATTTCCTTAACTTCAAATCTCTTTGTAATTCCATCAATAATATATTTATTTCCTAAAATAAAAAACAATATAATAGTTATTATTATAAAAAATATTTCAATTTTTTTTATTTTTAACTGTCTCTGTACCATACCATTTTTTTTATAGTTAATGCTGAATAAAATATAACCCAAGAAAGCATCAGGGTTGAAAGTAAGCTCATAATTGGTCTATATATCCAAATATGACAATTTTTATTTTCTAATTTATAAGCAAACCCAAACATAAATCCGACAAAAACAATTCCAAAAATATATAAAATTGCAGCAAATATATCACCACGCATAGGTAAAAAAATTAAATGTCTAAAAGCTATAAAAGGACCTACTAAAACAAAAATAATATGTAAATAATAAACAAGTGAAGGAAGAATCGGAAATCTCCAATAAAATAAACCTGTAAAAAAAGTATTACGAATAAAACTTTTTTTCCAACGAACTTGTTGTCTTAATAAAGATTTAAAATTATCGGGTAAAACAGTCCATGCTTTTGCAGATTTAGAATAAACAACTTTCCAATCTTCATCTTTATATTCAGAAATAAATTTAAAATCTTGATCTATATATTTTTTTCTTACTTTTTCACCAATATATTTTGCACCCAAAACAAACCCCGTCATTGTTCTATCTGTTGCAAATCTAAATTCTTGCCCCAAAAAAGAATCTTTTTCCCATGCTGGAATAAAATTATATATAGCTTTTTTACGAAAAACAGCAAGAGGACCAGAAACACATGTAACAACCCCATAATAACTTTCAAATGCTTTACGAATAGCAAATTGACCCTCTGCCCAAGAATCCTGCGCTCGTGTTAAAATATTTGTACTTGAATTTTTTAATCTAAAATGACCACTAACTGCTCCCACTTCAGGAAATTGATTAAATATTGGTACTATTTTTTCAAGAGCATCAAGTTTCCATATTGAATCACTATCAGAAAAAGCAAATATTTCTCCTTTTGCTTCACGCATTGCTCTACCTAACGCTCGTTTTTTTCCAACATTTTCTTGATGTATAACCTTTATTAATCCCTTTTTTGCGTACCTATCTAATACTTTTGCTGTACCATCCGTACTACCATCATTAATAAAAATAATTTCTTTATTTTCATATGTTTGTACAATCATAGAAAGAATACATTGTTCCACAAGAACCTCTTCGTTAAAAACAGGAACCATACAAGTAACCAAAGGTCTTTTATTTTTTATTTTAGCATTTTTCTCTTCTATTTCTATATTTTTTGCGAGAATCGCAAGATCTTCATATTTAAATATTGCTATAAAAAAATTAATAAATAATACAGAAGTAACAGCTACACCATAAAGATAAAGAATGTGATACTCAGATTCAACAAAAAGAATCTTCCCTAAAAGAATTATAAATATTGCAAAAACAATAAAATAAATTAATATTCTATTAGATTTACCAAGATTACTGTCTCTGTATAGAATATGTTCTTTTTTTTTATTCTCCATTAAAATACGATTATCTTCCAATTCCCTTATAGGCAACTTCTGATTTAATAAAATCATCTTTTGACAAACAGTTACGACCATCTATAACAACTCCTACTCCATTTTTTATAAAATCATTAAGAGTTAATCTTGTAAAAGCGTCATGTGATGTTGCAATAATGACTGCCTTTGCATTTTTAAGTGCTTCATCTAAATTTTTAGCCGTTGATTTATCAAGAACAAATGGGTCATAAGTAACAATATTTGCTCCATATCTCTCAAGAGCTTTTATAATTTCAAATGAAGGACTTTCTCTACAATCATCAATATTTGGTTTATATGAAAGACCTAAAACAACAACCTTTGCATTATTAATAGGAATATTTATTTTATTTAATTCAAGCATGGCTTGTTTTGCTGTAAAACTAGGCATTTTAATATTTATTCTACGAGCAAGCGATAAAAAATCATGATCAAATCCACTTTTTTTTGCATATTCAATTAAATAATATGGGTCAACTGGAATACAATGTCCTCCGACTCCACAACCTGGAAAATGAGGCATAAATGCAAATGGTTTTGTTGCTGCACCCTCAATTACATTTACAATATCGATGTTTAATCTAGAAAAAGACATTGCTAATTCATTTACGAAAGCAATATTTATATCACGAAAAGAATTTTCAACAACTTTAACGGCTTCCGCCTCTTTCAAAGAATTCATTAGCTTTATTTTGCCAGAAAGAATTGTTTTGTAAAAAGCAACTGCCTTTTCAAGTCCTTGTTTACAAAAAGCTCCCACAACACGATTTATATTTTCAACATTCCATTTTTCATCTCCAGGATTTATTCTTTCTGGACAATGAGCTAAATAAAAATCTTCTCCACATTTCAATCCACTTTTTTCTTCAAGAATTGGTAATACTGTATCTTCTGAAACCCCAGGATTAACAGTAGATTCTAAAATTACGAGTTGTCCTTTTTGTATAAAAGGAGCAACACTATTACAAGCACCTTTTACTGGTTCCAAATTTGGTATATGATTTTCATATACTGGAGTAGGAACACAAATTATAATAATTGATGAATCTTTTATTTTAGTCAAATCATCAGTTGCAACAATTGATGAATTTTTTAATTGATTTGTTATTTTTTCATCTTCAAAAGGAGAAATTTTATCATTTATTAATTTAATTTTTTTAGAATCGGTATCAATACCAATAACTTCATATCCTTTTTTTTCAGCAAGTAATGCCAAAGGAAGTCCCACATATCCAAGCCCAATAATCGTAATTTGTTTATTTTTATTAGAATTCATAATATTTTTTTATTATAAAAAAAAATTTTTAATAACTCCCAATAGAATAAAGTATTACATTTTTATATATATATGTCAAAAAAAAAAAACCTTAAATTTATAGTATTACATTTATGTATTTATATGTCAAAAAAAAAACCCTAAATCTGGGGATTATTTATAAATTTTAAAAAAATGTAAATATTATTCAACAGTTACGGATTTTGCTAAATTCCTTGGTTGATCAACATCAAGACCCTTTAAATCACTAGTATAATATGCTAAAAGTTGTAAAACAGCTGTATTTAAAATTGGTGATAATTCCTCGGAAACCTTTGGTATATAAATTACATCATCTGAAATTTCTTTTATTTTTTTATCGCCTTTTGTTGCAATAGAAAATACTTTTCCACCCCTTGCTCTTACTTCTTCAATATTTGATATTTGTTTTTCGTAAATAGAATCTTTTGTGGCAATTGCAACAGTAGGCATGTTTTTATCCACCAATGCTATAAATCCATGTTTTAATTCTCCACCGGCCATACCTTCTGCGTGAATATAGGCTAATTCTTTTATTTTTAAAGCTCCCTCTAGTGCCGTAGGATAATTATATTTTCTTCCAATATAAAATAAATTTTTATGTTTTATATATTTTTTTGCAATTTTCTTTATTTTATCTTTTTCTTTTAATGTTTTTTCTATTAACGCTGGCAGTTTGTTAATTTCTGAAATAATTTTTTGAGCTTTTTGTAAAGAAATTTTTCCCTGTAATCTACCTAACATTAAAGCATGCATAAGTAATAGAACAGATTGAGAAGTAAAAGCTTTTGTGGATGCTACAGAAATTTCTGGCCCTATATGATTATAAACACCTGCATCTGTAATTCGTGAAATAGTAGAACCAACGGAATTTACAATACCCGTAACCAAAGCTCCCTTTCTTTTAGCTTCTTTTATCGCAGCGATAGTGTCAGCAGTCTCTCCTGATTGTGACATCGCAATAACCCATGTATTTTTATCTAAAACTATATCTTTATATCTAAATTCTGGAGAAAGTTCTACTTTTGTGGGCATTCTTGATATTTCTTCAAAATAAATTTCTCCCAACATCGCAGAATATGCCGATGTTCCAATTCCTACAATTACAACTCTATTTATTTTTTTTAATCTATTTTGAATTTCTTCTAATCCACCGAACTTTATATCTCCCGTTTCATAAATTAACCGACCACGAATCGAATCTTTTATAGTTTCCGGTTGTTCCATAATTTCTTTAATTAAAAAATGTTTGTATCCATTTTTAGAAATAGAACCAACGTCCCAATTTATAGTTTGTATTTTTTCTTTTTTTATTTCATTACAAAAATCAAAAAATTTAAATTTACCATCAAAAATATCCACCATTTCACCATCTTGCAAATAAATTACTTTTTTGGTTTTAGAAACAAAAGCAGAAATATCAGAAGATAAAATAAACTCTGGTTCATCTCCATTTACAATACCCAATACCAACGGACTTCCTTTTTTAAAACCAATCAAACGATTTTCATCTTTAGAAAATACTGCTACAGCAAAAGCTCCTTTTATAGATTTTAAACTTTTTAAAACTGCTTTTTTTAAATCACCCCGATAATTATACTCAATTAATTGAGCAATAACTTCCGTATCAGTTTCAGAATTAAATTTTACTCCTTTTTTTATTAAAAAAGATTTTATATCTTT
>JAGLGQ010000048.1 GCA_023143935.1 Minisyncoccota bacterium | reverse complement strand
TAGAGTACTCTATAGGGGACACTATAAAAAATCCCACTTTTACCCAACTCAACACCTTTTCATCCACATCATCGTTGAAATCCGATTTTCGTCCGCGTCATGAGGTCCGATTTCAGAAAATTTGAGTTGTTACAAGGTCGGACCTTGTAACAACTCAAATTTTTAGAGAAATAATGAACGAAGTGAAATATATTTCTCTTATACGGAGCTATTCAAAAAAACAGAAGCTTGCTTTGTTTTTTTACAGCGATAGTTAAGTCGGACCTCAAAAAAAACGTCGTTATAATTTAATTATTAATATTTTTCAAAAAAGCCTTATGATCTGATTTTCTTTTTAAAAATTTTTCCAAAGACACCCTTTCATCTCTAGAACCACCCACTTCCAATATTTCTTTTTTATATCTTTTTCCAATTTTTTTACTAAACACACCACATTTCTCAAATTCTGAAAAAACATCATCAGCAAAAACCAAAGCCCACAAATATGAATAATATCCCGAATCATAACCACCAACAATATGACCAAAAGAAGCTGGAAATAAACTTTTTTCATAACTTTTTATTCCAGTACTGTTATAACTTAACTTTTTAAAATAAGAAGAAAAATCTACAATTTTTTTTGTATGTAAATCATAATCCAACTTACCTAAAACAATAGTTCTTAAATGAAAAATACTATCCATAAATCTTCGAGATTTTAAAATACTGCCCACAAATTCTTTAGGAATTTTTTTTCCTGTTTGATAATGCGAAGACATCTTTTTTAATACTTTTTCATTAAAAACCCAATTTTCTAAAAGTTGAGATGGCAATTCCACAAAATGCCAAACTACATTAAAACCAGAAAAAGATGGATGTTTTACTTTAGTTAATGAATTATGAATAGCATGTCCGAATTCATGAAATAATGTTTCAATTTCCCCCAAAGATAACATTGACGGTATTTTTCCATTTGGTTTTCTAAAATTCGTTACCAACGATGTTATCGGTAAAATATAATTTCCTTTTTCATCTTCATATCCACTTCTAAAATCTTGCACACAAGCATGTCCATATTTTCCCTCCCTAGGAAAAAAATCAAATGTAATATAAGCAATCTCTGCCCCCTTATCTTCTACAGCAAATAATTCTACATCTTCATGCCAAAGTTTCTGTTTTTTCTTTTTAAATTTAACACCAAACAAAGAACCAAAAAGATTAAACATTTCTTTTTTTACATTTTCTAAAACAAAATATTTTCTAACTTCTTCAGGATCCACATTAAACTTTTCCTTTTTTAATTTATTAGAAAAAAAAGCAACATCATAAAATTTTAATGGTTCATCCAATCCACTCTTTTTTTTAAAATTCAACAATTCTTTTAAATCTTTTTTTACAATTTTTTTTACTTTCTTTTCTAAATCATTATGAAACTGCAACACTGTCTCTGGTTTTTTTGCCATTCTATTCTCCAAAACATATTCAGCGTGATTTTTATAACCCAACAACTTTGCTTTTTCATCTTTCAACATTAAAATCTGCTTTAAAATATCTAAATTTTTCTTTCCACCTTTTTGACTATTTTTTTGAATTAATTCTTTTCTTTTTTTTATATTTTCAGACTCTAAAACAAAAGGACCATACTCTGGATAATCTAAAGACACTATATAATTATTTTTTTTATCTTTTTTTAATGTTTTTAAAAAACTTTCTTTTAACCCAACCGTATCTTCTTTATTTAATAAAATAAAATCATGATAATCATTAATATTCTTTTGAAATTCTAAAGAGAATTTCAAAATCTTTTTAATAATACTCCTAACTTCTTTTTGTTTTTTATCTGACAAAGAAAACCCCATTCTTTTATAAGTCTTCAAATAATCTTCAAGAAGTTTCTTTTCTACTCCATTTAATTTTTTATCATTTTTTTTGCAATCTTTTAAAGCTTCAAAAATATCTTTATCCAATATATTTCCTGAAATACAAAATGCTATAGCTAATTTATTCAATTTAGAATCTTCCTTTATATC
>JAGLGQ010000047.1 GCA_023143935.1 Minisyncoccota bacterium | reverse complement strand
TTATTTTCTAAATCTTTTCCAAGAAATATATTTACTTTTTCGTGTATCGTTCCACTATTTTTTAAATTTTCATTAATTTCAAAAATAACTGACCTATAACTTAAATTGGTTGTTTCTAAATTACCACCACCCATAACTTCTACGCTATTTATTTTTTTAGTATGCGTTTGATATTGAGCTGTTGAAAGTTTTACATTTCCATTAATGATTACGTCATCGGTTTCGACAGGAACAACGCCCCCAATCCATGTTGAATTTTCCGTCCAATTTCCTCCAACTTCCGTAGAAATTATCGTAGCTGAAAAGGTTAAAAAAGGGAAAGAAAAAAGAACAAAAAATAAAACAAAAAATGCTAATTTAGAAATTTTAAAATTCAACAACATAAAAACTTTTTTATAATTTAAATTAAACATAATAATTAATTAAAAATATTATTAGATAATTTTTTCAAAAAATTACCATACCCCCTGAATAAAACTCTTGTACGCTTCACAAAACCCAAACTTTGTTTATTTAAAATTGATGCTTGTTGTTTTTGTAAAATTTGCGATTTTATTACAGGAAAATGCGTAGCATTTTCCTGAATTTCCCGTCTTTTTTCAAAATTTTCATTCACTTTTTCTGCACTCTCTTCAAACACTTCATCTTTTTTATCTTTAATTTTTTGCAATATCTGTTTAACCTTCACCGCTTTTTTTTCATGAACCACAACACTTTTTTTTAACAAACCTTGCTCTTCGTCTTCACCAACTTCTTCTTCTTCATCTTCGTCTTCATTATTCTTTTCTTTTTTTTCTTTATCCTTATCCTTATCCTTATCTTTGTCTTTATCTTTATCTTTATCTTTATCTTTGTCTTTGTCTTTATCTTTATCTTTATCTTTGAATTTTTTATCTTTTACATTAGGATCTGAACCAGAAATTACTTCTTCCCCATCCGTTTTTCCATCTCCATCTGTATCTTCATCCAAAGGGTCTGTACCAATTACTAAAATCTCTTCTATATCATCTATTCCATCTCCATCTGTATCAGCACTATTTTTATCTGTTCCCAAAACATCTTCCCAAACATCTTCAATACCATCTTCATCTGCATCATCCACAGACACTGTACTACCTAAAACATTAGGAAAAATACCAGATTCTACATGCGGTGAGTTATCAAATACTTTTGTAACCGCATATTCTTTATAATCCTTTTGACTTCCAGTTAAAATATATTCATTACCTAAAACTTCTGCAATATAATTAAAATTATTTTCTCCATCTTTTTTCCCATAAATTCTAAACCTTGTTTCATCATCTTCCCAACTCAATTTAAAATCTGCTTTCGTTAATTTTAACTTACTAACTAAAGAATAATTTTCTCCAAGCTCTAGTTTACCATTTACAATTTCAAAATTTATTTGATTTATTTTATTTAGAAAAAAATAAACCTTTTTATTAATAAACTGTTCATTAGAAATAAAAGATATTATTGATTTTTCGTAAATACTATTATTATTTTTTAAATTTATTTTATAATCACCATCTACTAAACCCTCAACTAACACCCCCATAAAATCTCCATTTATAAACACTTCTGAATTTGGAATGTCTTCAAAAATATCTTCTCCATTATAACCAACTTTCTGTCCCCCCGAATTTTCTAAAATAATTTCTGTTTCAGAATATGTAGAAAATCTAAAATTACTATCAGCTCCAAACACTATAGCTGGTAACAAAACCAACCCTAAACAAAACGCAAAAATAACTTTTTTCATTATATATTTTCTATTATTTTCCAATATTATCATTATTTTTCTAATTATTAACTCACACAATACATACAATTTTTAATTTTTTTATATTAACATAATTTAAAAACACAGTAAAGCTAATTTAATTTTTTAATTTAAAAAATTATAGTATATTTTTAGATATTTGATATAATCCTTATCGATATGAATTACAAAAAATATGCAAAAATAATTTTTCAAGCTTCTCAAGAAAAAACCGAAGGAGAATTAAATATTTTTATGCAAAATTTTTTTTCCCTATTAAAAGAAAAAAAGGAAGTAAAAATTTTACCAAAATTATATAATGAACTAGAAAAAATTATTCAAGAAGAAGAAAGAAGTAATCAAACTATAATTATTTTAAAAAACGAAAACCTTTTAAATACTTACAAAGAAGAATTAAAAAAATTTGATAATACTTTTAACCAAGAAAACATTAAAATACAAAAAAATGAAAATATAATTGGTGGTTTTATCGCAAAAAACAAAAAATATACACTAAATAACTCTTACAGAAAAAAACTTTTTGAACTTTATCAAAAAATAACAAGTTAATTTAATAAACTAGAATCCATATTTTTTTCTTCTTCAATACCAAAAATTTCTAATATTGTATTACCAATTGATGCTAAACCAAACTCCCCTTCTTTCAAAAAATTTTCTTTTCCCAAACTATCTTTAGAAATAAAAGTAAAAGGTACCTTATTTTTTGTATGAGATGTAAAAATGGGAGATACATTTTCCGCATTACCATGATCTGCGGTCAATAAAATTGTATAATTTTTTTCCAAAGCTTTTTCAATCACCTTTTTTAAAGATTTATCAACCGCCTCTATAGCCTTAACTGTTGCATCAAAATTTCCAGTATGTCCAACCATATCTCCATTCGGATAATTTAACAAAATAAAATCTTTTTCATTTCCTTCAATTTTATCTAAAACATTTTCAGTTAAAACATCAATATTCATTTCTGGTTGCAAATCATATGTTTTAACATTTGGTGATGGAATTAAAATTTTTTCAATATTATTTGAATTATATTGTTTTCCACCATCAAAAAAGAAAGTTACATGAGCATATTTTTCAGTTTCAGAAATTCTTAACTGTTTTAAATTATTTTTATCTAAAATCTCTGATACAGTATTTTTTATTTCAATATCATCAAACACCACAGACGATTTTAATTCTTCATAATAACGAGTCATTGCTAAAAAACACAAATCTTTTTTTTCTCTTTTAAAATTATCAAAGTCATCTTCAATAATAGCTTTGGTTAATTGTCTAGTTCTATCTTTTCTAAAATTCATAAAAAACACAGAATCTCCATCATGCATTCCGCCATAACCCTCTTTAACCATTGGTTCCACAAATTCATCAGTAATCCCATCTTCATATGATTTATCTAACTCTTCTATGCCACAATCAAATTTTTTTCCATCTCCATTTACAATAGCATCATAAGCTATTTTTGTTCTATCCCAATTTTCATTTCTATCCATAGCATAATATCTACCCATTATTGTACCGATATTACCCACCATTGACCTCTCCATTTTTTCTGCTACTTCCACCAAAAAAGAAATTCCAGATGTTGGATGATCATCTCTACCATCAGTAATTAAATGAAAAATCACTTGATCATAACTAAGACCCTCTTTTTTTGCATAATCTATAACAGCAAAAAAATGATCAATGTGTGAATGAACCCCTGTGTCTTGCAAAAGAACGATTAAATGCAATCTTGAGTTATTTTTTTTAACATTTTGAATAACTGATAAAATATTTTTATTTGTTAAAAATTCCCCAGAATCAATTGATTTATCAATTCTCAAAAGTGATTGATCAACCACCCTCCCCACCCCCATTGTCGTATGTCCCACTTCCGAATTTCCCGCAAATCCTTTCGGAATACCAACATATTCTCCTGAAGCATTTATTAAAATAGTTGGATAATCTTTTTCTAATTTATCAGTAAAAGAAGTATCGGCTGCTAAAATAGCATTATTTTTTTTCTTTTCAGAATACCCCCACCCATCACGTATAATTAAAAAAACTTTTTTATCTTTCATATAAAAATTATAACAAATTCAATATAAATAAACCAATTTCACACTCAAAATTCAAAAAAAAAAAAATACTAAAATTTATTTTAGTATTAAAAAAATCAAATATTAATATTATTTATTACGAAAAGCAAAACCTTTTAAAGTAGAATTCAAATAAGACACATTTTTTACCGCAACCATTTTTTCTTTATGTTCTGCTATCACATTTTCTTTTTTAAAAATATATTCAGAATTAAGAGATGAATTTACTACAAGAATTTGAGAAAGTACTTCTTCGTTTCTGGTTATATTATGAGCATAACTAACAGATAAAAATAACAAAGAAGAATAAGATAAAATTAAAGCAACAATTCCCAACCCAACAACAAACAAAGCCTTATTATAATTCTTCAAAACCATGCTCCTGCTACAAACTATTCTCTTTTTATTTATTCTTTTCATAATTTAAATAATTTTCAATAACCTCAACTTTGCACTTCTTGCACGTGGATTATCTTTTACTTCATTCCATTTTGGTTTTATAACCTTCTTATTAATTCTTTCTGCTACACCCATATCTTCCATTTCTCTAAAAACTCTTTTTACCAAAGAATCTTCAAGAGAATGAAATGTTACAACCCCAACAATTCCACCACTTTTTAAAATTTTAGGAGATAATTTCAAAGTTTTTTCTAAATTTTTTATCTCATCATTCACAGCAATTCTCAAAGCTTGAAAAATTTTAGTAGCTGAATGAATTTTCTTATTTTTATAAAAATATCCAATCTCTTCCTCAATCAAATCTACTAAATCTTTAACTTTTTTAAATTCTTTTTCTTTCCTTGCTTCAAAAATTGCTTTTGCTATTTTTTTAGAAGCCCTCTCGCCTCCATAATAAAAAAATATATCTGCCAAATCTTCTTCACTGTAAGTATTTAAAATATCTGATGCCTTTTTTTCTTTTTTCAAAGATGTACTAAGATTCATATCTAAATCTTCGTCTAAATTTTGAAAAGAAATTCCTCGCCCAGAACTCGCCAATTGATCAGAACTAATACCTAAGTCTAAAATCATTTTATCAATTTTTTCTATTTTTAATTCTTCCAAAATCTTTTGGATATTAGAATAATTTTCTTGAAAAAATTTCTTTTCCAAATTAAATACTTCTAATCTTTTTTTAGAACGAATTATGGCATCACTATCTAAATCAGTAGCAATTAAAATTCCAGATGGTAAAATTTTTTTACAAATTTCTTCAGAGTAACCTCCCCCACCCAAAGTACCATCAAAAACCATCTGACCTTCTCCTAAATTTAAATTCTCTATTATTTCTTGTAAAAGAACAGGCTTGTGAATTGTTTTCCAATTCTTTATTTTGTCTTCATCTCTTTTTATATTCTGATTCATAATAAAGACAAAAATAAAAATTTGATTAAATCACCCCCTCCAAAGACTCTGCTAATTCTTCTGAACTTTCAGAATTTTCTAAATAATAAATCCACTTATCTTCAGACCATATTTCAGCATTATCTCCAACTCCAGCCCAAACCAATTTATCTCCACCTTTTATACCAGCATACTGACATAAATTTGATGGAATTAAAACCCTCCCTTGTTTATCAATTGAAACCTCCTCAGCTCCAGATAACAAATTTCTCTTAAACTTTCGTTCATTAGGTTTTGTTATTGAAAGACCACTTAATTTTTTTGTTAATTTTTGCCAAGAATCCATAGTATATGCAGATAAACAATTTTCAATTCCTTTTGTAATTACAATCCTATCTCCCATTTCACCCTTAAACTTAGCGGGAAGAGATGTCCTGTTTTTTTGGTCTATAGCATGTGTAAATTCTCCAATTAACATAATTTTTTAGCACACCTACTCATGTGCTATTTCAACCTCTCATAATTTGGGAAATGGGAAGTTGAAATAGCACCTCAAACTTTAAAAAAATATGTATGTATAAGTGATAAAAACCTTCAACACAATCTATTTAATTAAATTAAATATAAAGTACTTTAGATTAGTTTAAGTTTGAGAACTATTCTGTGTAACACTTGTGTAACATTTGTGTAACATTTGCGAAACACTTGTGTAACATTCGTGTAACAAGTTGGAAACATTTGAGAGTTTCCTAATAATCATTATATACCACTTTCTACCACTTGCAAACCACTTCATGCCACATTTCTCCACTTTTACACATATTTATCCACACATTCATAAAACTTCATTGACTTTTTTATCTATGTTATAAAAAATTAACAAAAAACACCAACTTGACAATTTATTTATACATGTAATTATAATGAAATTAATTTAAAAAACATGGCAGAAAAATCACCACAAAAAATAAAAATAGAACAACAAATATTTAACAAAAGAAGTAAAGAATATTATTTACTTAAAACAATATTTGAAAAAAAATATAATAATAATAATAATAATAATAATAATAATACTTTTCCAGATATTTTCTATTTTGGATTCTTAAAGGGGAAATTACTCAAACTAGATCCAACCATACCCACCAAACATCAACTACTAATTACAAAAACCAATATAAAAAACCAAATAAAAATCTCCCTCAGCAATGACCCCAATAAAGATACACTAAGGGAAATCTTAAAAATTATAAACTACTTACATCCATTAATTAAAGAAGCTCCAAAAAAACCTTCAAATAAAAAAACCAGTAGATAAATCTACTGGTTTTTTTTTGCATTATATTAAATTAACTAATTCTTCTATTAATTCTCTCTAAACTCTCTTCTTTTCCTAAAAT
>JAGLGQ010000046.1 GCA_023143935.1 Minisyncoccota bacterium | reverse complement strand
AAGTTAGAGGATAAATTTTGGAGAAAGATGTAGTAAAATTATAAGGTAATTGAGTTGTTGGTTAATAAATAAATTTGGGGAAGTTTATATGGAAATTTGAGGGGTTTTTTGATATAATAGACAAATGATAATAACTAGACATGGGAATAATTTTTTTAAATTTGTGTTTGCTGATCAAGTTGTAGTAGTTAATCCAGTATCAAAAAACTCAAAACAAAAAACAGTAAGATTTGGTTCAGATTTAGCAATTTCTTCTTTATTCCATCCTGATTTTAATGGTTATGATGAAGTAAGTTTTAAAGATAAAATTCCTTTTGTTATAAAAGGAGCTGGGGAATATGAAATTTCGGACATTTTTATAAAAGGCTATGGGTTAAAACAAAAATATGAGGGAGTAGATGAAATGATTTCTTCTTATTCTGTTTTTTTTGATAATATAAATATTGCGTTTTTTGGTCCGATTGATTCTGCAGAAGAATTTACAGATGAAGCTTTTGAAGAATTTTCAAAGTCAGAAATATTTTTTATGCCAATTGGAGGGGGTGATAGTTTTTCACCAAAAGATGCCGCTAAATTTTTAAAACAATTTTCTCCAAAAATTGTTATTCCGATTTTTTATTCTCAAGAATCTGATGTGGAAGAATTTTCAAAAGCATTGGGGGTCGATATAGAAAAAATGGATAAATTAACAATAAAACATAAAGATTTATTGGAGGGGGAGCAAGTAAAATTAATTGATTTAAAGATAGTTTAATATGACAGATAAAACACAAGAAGAAAATGGTGGTGAAAAAATTGTAAATTCGCCGATTGTAGAAACAATGAGAAAGGCATATATTGATTATGCGATGTCTGTGATTACGGATCGTGCATTACCTAATGTTCGTGACGGAATGAAACCAGTACATAGAAGAATTATTTTTGCTATGCATAAAAATTCTTTAACGGCTTCGGCGAAATTTATGAAATGTGCGAGAGTTGTTGGAGATGTAATTGGTAAGTATCATCCACATGGTGATGGTGCTGCATATGGGACTTTGGTGGGTATGGCGCAAGAGTTTACTTATAGATATCCTTTGGTTTGGGGACAGGGTAATTTTGGGTCTGTTGATGGAGATTCTCCAGCGGCGTATAGGTATACAGAAGCTAAAATGCAGAAGATTTCTTCGGATTTACTTGCTGATATTGAAAAGGAAACTGTAGATTTTATGCCCAATTTTGATGGTAGTTTAACGGAGCCAAAAGTATTTCCGACCAGAGTGCCAAATTTACTTTTAAATGGAACACTTGGAATTGCTGTGGGAATGGCTACAAATATTCCACCGCATAATTTAGGGGAAGTGGTTGATGCTACTGTTGAGCTTTTGGATAATCCAGAATCAATGGTTACAGATTTATTGAAATATATCAAAGGTCCAGATTTTCCCTTGGGAGGAATTATTTTTAATAAAAAAGATATTGAAGTTGCATATGAAACAGGTCGTGGGGGGGTGCTTACAAGGGGAGTTGCAGAAATAGAAGAGACTAGTGCTGGTGGAAGTCAAATTGTTATTACTTCTATTCCGTTTCGTGTAAATAAATCTGTAATGGTAGAAAAAATTGCTGGATTATTTAGGGATAAAAAACTTACAGGACTTAAAGATTTGAGAGATGAATCGGCTGCAGATATTAGGGTGGTGGTGGAATTAAAGAGGGGAATTCTTGCTCAAAAAGTTTTGAATACGCTTTATAAAAATACACAGCTTGAAGAAAAGTTTAATTTTAATATTGTAGCGTTAGTTGATGGAGTACCAAAAACTTTAAATTTAAAAGATATTTTAGAAGAATTTATTAGTCATAGAAAAGAAGTGGTAAAAAGGGCTACTGAATTTGATTTGAGAAAGGCGGAAGCACGGTCGCATATTTTAGAAGGATTAAAAAAAGCACTTGATAATATTGATGAAGTTATAAAATTAATTAAAAAATCAAAAGATGTGCCAGAAGCAAAAGCTGAATTAATGAAGAAGTTTAAATTTTCTGAAATTCAAGCTCAAGCTATTTTAGAAATGAAATTGCAAAAACTTGCTAATTTAGAAAGAAAGAAAATTGAAGACGAGTTGAAAGAGCTTTTAAAATTAATTAAAGATTTAAAAGATATTTTAAAAAAACCAGCTAGAATTTTAGCGATTATAAAAGAGCAGTTGCAAGAAGTAAAAGAAAAATATAATGATGAAAGACGAACTAAAGTTATAGCAACCGCCGCTGGAGATTTTAAGGTGGAAGATTTAATTCCCGATGAACAATCTACTTTAGTTTTAACTGAGGGTGGATATTTGAAAAGAACTAATCCAAATGAATTTAAGGCTCAGAAAAGGGGTGGAAAGGGTGTAGTAGATATGGATACTAAAGATGATGATGTAATTTCAGAATTTATTACAGCTAATACTCATTC
>JAGLGQ010000045.1 GCA_023143935.1 Minisyncoccota bacterium | reverse complement strand
TTGGACATATTAGAGATATTCCAAAATCTGCTTCAAAAAAAGCTAATGCTATTGATATTGAAGCTGGTTTTGTTCCTAATTATTACATTTTAGAAAATAAAATAGATGTTGTAAAAAAATTAAAAGATGCGGCAAAAAAATCGGATGAAGTATTGCTCGCAGCTGATCCCGACCGTGAAGGAGAAGCAATTGCTTGGCATGTAAAAGAGGCTTTGGGGTTAAAAAAATCTCAGTATAGCAGAATATCTTTTAATGAAATTACGAAAGAAGCGGTATTGGAGGCTTTAAATCATAAAAGAGATATAGATATGAATTTGAAAGTTTCTCAAGAAGCGAGAAGAGTTTTAGATAGGCTTTTCGGATATGGTTTATCGGGATTGGTTTGGACAAAACTTTGGTACGGACTTTCTGCAGGAAGGGTACAATCTCCAGCGTTACGAATTTTAGCCGAAAGAGAACGGGAAATTTTAGCTTTTATACCAGAAACATATTGGAAGATTCAGGCTGAAACAAAAAATGAAGTTGGAAGATTAATAAATATTAAATATCCGGGTGATATTTTTGACAAAAAAGAAAAAGAGAAAGTAGAAAAAATTTGTGATAAAAATAAAATTTTTATTGTAAAGGATATAAAAGAATCAGATGTTCAAAAAAAACCGAATGCTCCTTTTACTACATCCACTCTGCAACAAACAGCTAATTCTTATTTGGGTTTTTCTCCGTCGCGTGCAATGAGGGCTGCACAAAAACTTTACGAAAAGGGTTTTATTACTTATATGAGAACGGATTCTCCTGCAATTTCAAAAAAAGCAGTTGGAGAAATTTCTTTTTTTATTAAAGAAGAATTTGGAGATAAATATTTAGAAAATAGAGTATATAAATCTAAATCTAAAAATGCACAGGAAGCTCATGAAGCCGTGAGACCTACAAATCCATCTAAACCAATTTTGGGAAATACAGACGATGAAAAGAGGCTTTATTCTTTAATTTGGAAAAGAACTTTGGCTTCTCAAATGTCTTCTGCTAAAGTTTTACGAACAAAAGTTTTAGTTTCTAATTCTGAAGAGATAAAAGATTTTGTTTTAAATGGGACGAGGTTGATTTTTGATGGTTGGTTTAAAATATTTCCTGAAGCTCGTGGAGATGACCAGTTACTTCCAGAAATTAAAGAGGGTGAAAAATTAAGTTTATTGAAGTTGGAAGTTGAAGAAAAACAAACAACCCCGCCAAATAGATATTCAGAAGCGGGACTTGTGAAAGAGCTTGAATCGAGAGGTATTGGTAGACCTTCTACTTATGCATCTATTATAAAAACTCTTAAAGATAGAAATTACGCAGATTCTGAGGGGAGAACTTTAATCCCAACTGATATTGGAATGACGGTATCTGGATTTTTAGAAGAACATTTTGGAAATTACATTTCAGATGAGTTTACATCTGAAATGGAAGATGAGCTTGATTTATTGGCAGAAGGAAAAGATGATTATGTGAGAATTCTTTCAAAATTTTATGAGAAATTTATAAAAGCTGTAAAATCTAAAAAAGATGTAGAAAAAATTACAAATATTGGGGAAGTTGAGGGATTTAAATGTCCAGAATGTGGAAAAGAAATGGTTTGGAAACTTTCAAAGGGGGGGAAGTTTATGTCTTGTGCTAGTTTTCCTGATTGTACGGGGGCTCGTACGGAAGAGGGAAAAGTTTTAGAAGGACCTAAGGATATTGGGAAACCTTGTCCAAAATGTATGGAAGATGAGAAATTAAAAGATGAAGAAAAAGGAAAATTAGTTTTGAGAGAGGGAAGATTTGGAAAATTTATATCTTGTTCTAGATATCCGAAATGTAAATATATAGAAGAATCGGAAGAAGAAAAAAAAGAAAATTCAACGGGAGTGAAGTGTACAGAATGTAAGGATGGAGAAATGATAAAAAGGAGGGGGAGATTTGGTGAGTTTTATTCTTGTTCTAATTATCCGGATTGTAAGACTATTATAAAAACAAAACCGACTGGAAAATTATGTCCGATTTGTGGGAAGTTAATGATGGAGGGAACAAAAACAATTCCAGAAAGATGTTCGGTAAAAACTTGTGAAATGCATAGACCAGATAAACTTTCAGATGAGGATAAGAAAAAGTATAAAGTGGTTGATAGATAAAATAAAGATGGATTTTAGAAAAGTCAAAATTTGTTTTTTTAAGTTAATGTTTTTAAAAAGCTTGACGGTGGGTTGATTTGTGTTATATTTTTGATATTAAAAAGTGATAAAAAGTAAAAAAAATGAGACAAGTTAATGAAAAGCCACCTATTTTAAATAATGGAATAATTGATATGGGGAGATATGAGAAATTGATACCCAAAGAATTAAGTGAGGAATATGTTGTGTGGTCGGGAAAAAAAAGCAAAGAAATAAATGGGGATTGTCAGATAAAAAAAATACCAGATTATGTAAATAGTTTGTTGTTAGAGGCAATACCTTTGTTTTTTATGGTTTTTAAAAGAGAAAACATTGAAAAAATATCCGAAGATAAAAGAAGCAAAAACGAAAAGAGTATTTTAGTTAAAGTAAATACAATACTTGGGCAAAAGGATTTATGTAATCTTTTGAAAGAGATAAAACATTATGGTTGGGAAATAGAAATGTTATTAATATAAAGGAAGATGAACGTTGGATTTTGGCGAAGCCAAAATCCATCGTTTTTTATTTAGTTTGAAAGTTTTGTAAAAGTACATAGTATATAGTATACTATGTACTATATATTCAATTATGAAATCAACAAAGCAAAAAATTTTAGATTATATTCAAAAAAAAGGAGAAGTTACGCCAAAAGAAATTTCTGATTTTTTTTCATTGGGTTCTGTGATGGTACATAGGCATCTTAAAAAATTACAAAAAGAAAATAAAATTGCAAGAAAGGGGCAAATTCCAAAAGTTTTTTATTTTTATATTAAAACAGATAAAGAAAGCAGGGTAAGAGAAAGCTTGAATTTTGTAAAAGAAAATTTTTTAGATAAATTTAAAGAAGAAAAAAGTAATTTTTGGAATATTAAAAAACAAAAAAATGTTGATTTTTCTTTTTTGCTTAAAAAATCTGCTTTTTTTTCATCAAAAATTGAAGGAAATAGTTTGGATTTAAATTCTTTTATGAATGTTTTCGAAATAAAAAAAGAGAAAAAAAAAGAAGCAGAAGAAATATATGATTTAGTAAAAGGATATGAATTTGCAAAAAATCATATTTTAACTGAAAGTTTTTTTTTGAAAGTTCATAAAATTATTTCAAAACAATTAGTTTCTAAAAAAAGACAAGGAGTATATAGAAAAGAACCTGTGGGTGTTTTTTCGGGGAGTGGATTAGAATATGTGGCAATTGAACCAGATTTAATTAAAACTGAAATTTCAATATTTTTTTCAGAAATTGGGAAATTATTGAGTCAAAAAATGACAAAACAAGAGGTATGTTTTTATTCTATTTGGATTCATTTACATTTTGTTTTAATTCATCCTTTTTCGGATGGGAACGGACGAATGGCAAGGTTGCTTGAAAAGTGGTTTTTGGCAGAAAAATTAGATAAAAAATATTGGTATTTAGAGTCAGAAAAGTATTATTGGGATAATTTAAATATTTATTATAAAAGTTTGAAATTAGGACAAAATTATTGGGTAGTTGATTTTAAAAAAGCAAAAAAGTTTTTTGAGAGATAAGAAATAATTTCAAAAAGATTTAAGGGGATTGTTGATTTTGGGTAATAAAAATTTTATTAATATTGAGGAAAGGGAGCGATGGATTTTAGCTTTGCTAAAATCCATCGTTTTTTTTATTTGATAAA
>JAGLGQ010000044.1 GCA_023143935.1 Minisyncoccota bacterium | reverse complement strand
GAAAAAGTAGAAAAAAATCTTTTAGATATGCAAAATAAAATGGCTCTACAAGGTCAGGAAAACAAGGATGAAAAAAAACAAGATCAAAAAGAAGTCACAGAACTTACAGATGATTTTGTAAAAAAATTAGGTCCATTTAAAAATGTGGCAGAATTTAAAGAAAAAATAAAGGAAGATTTAAAAATGGAAAAAGAAAATCAGTCCGTAATGAATCACAGAGAGGGTATTGTGGAAGGTATTTTGAAGGAAACTGATTTTTCTGTACCAGAACTTTTAGTAAATGCGGAATTAGATAAAATTATTGCTCAATTAAAAGATGATGTTACAAAAAATGGTTTAGAATGGAAAAAATATTTAGAAAATGCTAAAAAGACAGAGCAAGCTATCAGGGAAGAATTTAGTGGAGAAGCAGAAAAAAGAGCAAAGGTAGAAGTTATTTTAAAGGAAATTGCTAAAACAGAAAAACTTCAAGTGGATATTAAAGAACTTCAAAAGCAACAAGAATCCATTGAACAAATGTATCCAAATACAGATAAAAAAAACATAAGACTTTATTTAGAAAATATTTTAATTAACGAAGCGGTAATTAAATTTTTAGAAAAATAAGGAGTCTCAACGACTATATTTTTCTTATGCGCCAGTTTTTTAATGAACGAAGTGAATATAAAAAACAAGCACTCTTGGGGTGTGGAGTTGTTTAAAAATTTAGGTTTTGTCAAAAAACCAAATTTTTACAACGATAGCTAGAGAATTAACAAATTAAAATTTATAATTTTTTATTTAAAATTTTGGGTGAAAAAACTTCCTTCGGAAGTTTTTTCACCCTCTCTAATTTTTTACAAACAATAATATTAATGTATAATAAATTAAGTATTACAAATAATTAATTAAAAAAATATGGAAGGTCAACCAAATTCAAATAAAATTAAAACAAAATTTAACATGGGGGCAGTAAATATAGAAAATATATTAATAAATTTAAAGAAAGTGGAAAAAACACATGAAGTTGTTGATGGTATGAAAAGACCAGTTTATGAAGGTAAAGTTGGAGGTTTGACAGTACGATTAGATGTAAAAAATGGAAGAATTGATGGCTGGAAAATTATGGATGCATCAGAAAAAGAACAAGTAAAAAACGCTTTTGGTGGCAATCATGGTTTGAATTCAGAAATTGAAGCAAAATTGCTTGCTTTAACTGGAGTTTCTTCACTTGCGTTAACCCCCAAGGGTATATAATTTAAAAAATAATTTTTTTTAACAAAAAAACTTATACTAAGTGAGTACAAGTTTTTATTTTAGCTTGATGTAGCTTTACATATAATAATATTACTGTATAATATATTAAGTATTATAAATAATTAATTAAAAAAATATGGAAAATCAATTAAAAAAAGTAAAAGAAGAATTTAATATTAGAGCAAATCCAGAAAAATTTTTAAAAGAGTTAATTGGAGTTGAAAAAACAATGATGAATGTTGATGATGCAATAATAGAAGCTTATGTTGCTAAATCTTCAGAGGTAGGTGTATGGTTTACGACAAAAAATGAAGGTGGCACAAAAAGAATTAATAGGTGGAATATTTCAAAAGAAACAGAAAGTACTGGATCTGTTCAAGATTGTGGCAATGGTTTAAAAAATGATACTGAAAATCATTTATTAGGATTAGCAGAAAAAGCAGATGCAAAAAAAATTTTAGAAACACAAAAAAAAAGAGCAGGTCTTAAAATTAATATATAACATTTTTTATAATTTTATTTAAAAATCAACTTGAAAGTTGGTTTTTTATTTTAGCTTGATGTAGCTTTACATATAATAATATTACTGTATAATATACAAATATTAATAAAAAAAATAATTTAAAAAATATGAAAAATTGTTGTGAAAAAGCACCTCAGGAAATAGGCTTTAAAAAAATAGAAGAAATACTATTATCTTGTAAGGAAGTTGTTAGAACTGACAATGAGGAATTTTGGACGTCTTATAAAGGACGGGTTTCGTATAGGGGTAAGGATTATGGGATGGGTTTTATAGTAGAAAAAGGTGAAGAAAAAATTACTAGAATAAGTTTTTGGGAATTAAATAAGGAGTCGGGATCAGTTTCAGAACAGAAATCTGTTTCTTCTCAAGAGGTTAGTTTGTCTAAAAATATAAATAAATATTTATTAGGTTTGATAGAAGAAGCAAATAAATTAGGAGATAGTCAAAGAGTAAAATTAGTTGCTAACGATACTGTTTAGTTTAATTTTTTGTTTCATTTTTAAAAAACCAGTCTAGAAGCTGGTTTTTTTTATTTTATTATTAATTTAAAAAAAATGAAGTTTTGTTATTGACAAAAAAGTATCAAAAAGATACAATAATGATATTATGAGTGCAACAAATAAAACAATGGTTCATTTACGAATGAATTCTGGTTTACACAAAGATGTAAAAAAAATTGCTGAGGCGATGGGAGTTTCCGTGTCTTTAATTGGTGAAACTCTTTTTAAAGATTTTTTAAATACAAAAAAAATAATTATTAGTGATCCGTATATTCCAAATGATGATTTAAAAAAAGTTTTAGATGAGGCTTCTAAAAATAGAGATAATTCTAAATATTGGTTTCCTAATGATTCTGTTTCTGGTTTAATGACTGATTTGAAAAAATAATTGGTATGAAAATTTTTTATTCCAATAAATTTAAAAAACAATTTAAAAAATTACCACCCCACGCTATTTTAAATTTTGAAAAAAAATTAAAACTTTTTTTGAATGATTCTGATTGTTTATCTTTAAATAATCATAAATTACATGGAGAATATCAGGATAGGAGAAGTATAAATATTACGGGAGATTATAGGTTAATTTTTACAAAAAAAGAAGGCGATTTGTATTTAGAAGCTGTTGGGACACATAGTGAGCTTTATAAATAAAAAATTTTTGGTTTGTAAATGTAAAATAAAATTTATAATAAAAATATTTTGAAATAAATTTAATTTAAATGCGTATTATTAACCAGCAACTCAATTACCTTATAATGTTACTACGTCTTTCTCCAAAATTTATCCTCTAACTTCACAAA
>JAGLGQ010000043.1 GCA_023143935.1 Minisyncoccota bacterium | reverse complement strand
TTAGTATTTTTTTATTATTTATTCATTACAGAATCAAACTCTATCGTTCAATAATTTTTTTTCCAAAAATAATTTCAAAATCATAACTGCCGCTTTATCATCAACCTTTCCCTCCCCCCTACTCTTCCTACTTTTCTTCTCCCCCCTCCTTATACTCTTCTCCACCCCCCATTTCGATTCCATAGATGAAAAAATCTCATTAACAAAATAAACTGGTAATTTAAATTTTTCTTCAAACTCTTTTGCAACCTTTTTTATTTCAATATTTATTCTATTATCTTCCCCTTTAAAATTTTTAGACTCCCCAAAAACAAAAGCTTCAATTTTCTCTTTTTCAACAATTTTTGCAATTTCACCTAAAAAATCCCTATTATTATTTAAAATTAAATAAGGCATTGCTACCACACCAGAAGAATCCGAAATAGCCAACCCAATATTTTTACTCCCATAATCAATTCCTAAATATTTCATATTATTATAATGATAACATGTTAAAATTAAAAAATGGATTTGCAAACTCCCCTAGAACGAATTTTTGAAATCAATTCAAACCAAAAATTAGGACTTAAAAAACTCCAAATTTTTACAATATCTGATTTACTTTATTATTTTCCCATAAGATATGGAGATTTTAACCGAATTTCATATATCCGAAACATAAAAAAAGGCGATGCGGTGAATATTTATGCAGTAGTTAAAAGTATAAAAACCAAAGAATCTTTTCGCGCAAAACTTACAATGACCGAAGCCATATTGGAAGAAACCACAGGAGATAAAATAAAAGCAATCTGGTTTTCTCAACCATATATTTCAAAAATGCTTAAAATTGGAACATCAGCTAAATTTTCTGGTATGATTTCTGAAAATTCACAAGGAATATACATAACCAATCCAGAATTTGAAAAAAAAGGAATTCCTATTGAAAAAACTGGTTCACTTTTTGAAGAAAAATCAAAAGACCAAGAACTCACAATATTTCCAGTTTACAGAGAAACAAAATACATAACTTCAAAATGGATTTTTCACAAAATAAAAAAAATTCTTTCCAATAAAAATTTCTTAAAAAACCTAAATGACCCAATTCCAGAAAAAATTTTAAAAAAGTACAGCCTCCCCTCCTTAAAAAATTCTTTTTTTTATTTACACTTACCCAAAGAATATAAACAATCAGAAGTTGCAAAAAAAAGATTTGCTTTTGAAGAAATATTTTTTATTCAAATTGTAAAAAATATTGAAAGACAAAAATATAGAAAATCAGGAGCTTTTACGATAAAACCCACAAAAGAAACAAAAGAAAAATTTAAAAAGTTTTTTGATTTTGAATTTACCGATAAACAAAAAGATGCCATAAAAGATATTGAAAATGATTTTAAATCTGGAGAACCAGAAAGCAGGCTTATTGAAGGAGATGTTGGATCAGGAAAAACTGTTGTAGCTATGGCGGCATCATATTTCACAGTAAAAACAAAACCAAAAAATCAATCTTTCGGAAAATTACAAGTTGCATATATGGCTCCGACCGAAATTTTAGCAATTCAAATTTTTAATGAATTTTCAAAAATATTTAAAAATCAAAATATAAATATTGGACTTCTCACTTCAAAAAATACACAAAAATTTCCCTCAAAAACAAACAAAAATGAAAGTACAAAAATTTCAAAAAAAAAACTTTTGGAATGGACTTTGAACGGGGAAATACAGATTTTAATTGGTACTCATGCCTTAATTTCAAAAAATGTATTTTTTGAAAATTTAGGATTAGTTATTATAGACGAACAACATAGATTTGGAAAAAACCAAAGAGCAAAACTACGAGCCAAACCAAAAGAAAAAAAAGAAAAAATAAAAAGTGGAGGTTTAAAAAAATCAGAAAAAATAATAAAAAAAGGTCTTGCGGAAAATGAAGATATTTTACCACATTTAATCTCTATGACTGCCACCCCCATTCCCAGAACTTTAGCCCTTTCTATTTATGGCGATTTAAATTTAACCATAATAGATGAACTCCCAAAAGGAAGAAAAAAAGTAAATACTGAAGTTTTTATAGATAATGAAACATCAAGAAAAGATGTTTACAAAAAAGCTAAAGAAAAATTAGACGAAGGAAGACAAATGTTTATAATTTGTCCAAGAATTTCTGACCCAGACCCAAACAAAGAAAGAGCTTTAAATGTAAAATCAGCAATTTCCGTAACGGAAGAAACTAAAAAAAATCCATATTTTAAAAATTATAAAATCGGACTATTACATTCAAAATTAAAAAAAGAAGAAAAAATACAGATAATGCAAAATTTTTTAGATAATAAAATTCAAATACTTGTTTCAACTTCTGTTATAGAAGTGGGTGTGTCTGTTAAAAATGCAACTGTTATAATTATAGAAGGGGCAGAAAGATTTGGTTTATCTCAACTTCATCAATTTAGAGGTCGTATTGCCAGAAGCTCGTTTCAACCATACTGTTTTGCTTTTGCAAATACTAAAAATGAAGATAGCTTAAAAAGATTAAAAATATTTAAAACGGTAAGTGATGGATTTGAACTTGCGGAACATGATTTACAAACAAGGGGGGCAGGAGAAATTTTAGGAAACAAACAATCTGGTATTAGTGATTTAGCTATGGAAGCTATAAAAAATCTAAAATTAGTAGAAGCGGCACGAAACGAAGCTCAAAATTTAATTAAAAATAATTTATATAAAAAAGAAAAAAATCTTTTAACTAAATTAGAAGATATACGGGAAAAAATTTATTTGGAATAAAAAAATAGTGTCCCCTATAGAGTACTCTATAGGGGACACTATTTATTTAAAATAAAAAAACGAGCGAAAATTCCGAAGGAATTTTCGCTCGTTTTTTTTAAAATTAATAATGCCAACCATCATCAACACCCCTGTTCCTACCCCCTTTTTTATCGTCACCACCCCCCTGAATTAAATTTATTTCCTTCCTAATTCGCAATAAATTCTTTCTAATATATCCCGATGTTTCTATTCCCCTTTTTTTAGCATCATCAATCCTTTTTAGCAAATCATTAGTTTTATTTAATAAAGTAGAATTCAAAAAATTACACGGAAGAAGAAAATAATCCATTCTAATTTGTTTTTGAATTCCCCCCTTTACTTCACCCATCAAAATTACCTTTTCCCTACACTCACTTTTCAAAAATTTTCCCCGCTCTATTTTTGATGAACTCATAAATTTATTCTATTATCCCCCTTTCTACCTTTTCTAATTAATCCCATTCTTTCCGTAATTAATGATAAAACTCTTAAAGCTTGACTAGGTATCACAATTCCCTTTTTTTCAATCTCCAATTTCCTTTCCATTAAAACACCAAAACCTTTTATCGCTAAATCCGTATCTCCTTTAAATTCACGCCAAACCCTAAAACAACTTGTTATAAATTCTAATCGCATCCTCTCTTTTTCCCCTTCACTTAAAAATATTCCCCGCTCTATTTTTGATGAACTCATAAATTTATATTATTTACTCTTTATTAAAATTCAAAATAATTGTAAAATATAATAAAAATTTGTCAATTCCAAAAATTATTTTCAACAGATTTTCAACAGGTCCGGCCTCTGACAAGGTTCAACCTTGTCAGAGGCCGAACCTGTTGAAAATGTAAAAAACTATTTTTTTACATTTACCACACTCTTTTTATTAAATCTATTTTTTTGTCAACATTTGATAAACCATTAATAATCTTACGGGAAATTTTTATTCCTTTTTTTTGAGCTTCGATAATTCTTTTTTTCAAAAAAAGAAATTCTTCTAATAACAAAAAAGGATTCTTTTTAAAATTATATATCAATCGTAAACCATCTTTCTCAATATTTTCCCGAATTTTTTCTCTTACTTTATCTAAAGAAATTACTTTCCCCTCACACTCACTTAATTTATTACTTAAAATTATTCCCCACTTTTTTTCTAATGAACACATATATCTATTCCTTATTAATTAATACTAAAAATAATTGTAAAATAAAATAACAATTTGTCAATTCCAAAAATATTACAAAAAAACACAAACAAAAATTCCAAAAGAATTTTTGTTTGTTTTTTTATAAAATTTAAAATTATTTATTTTCTTTTTTGAATTTATCAATTAATTCTTCTAAAGAAATTTGCTCACTCTCCCCACTCATACTTTCCAAAGTTACTTTTTTTGCCTCAATATCTTTATCTCCAACAATAATAAAAAATGGTAATTTTTCTTTTTTTGCCAACCTAACTTTTTTACCAAAACCATTATCAGAATCATCAAATTCCACCCTAAACCCCTTTTCTTTTAATTCATTAAAAATATTCCCCGCATATTCATTTGCAAAATCTCCCACAGGAATAATTTTTGCCTGTACAGGAGAAAGCCAAAATGGAAATTCCCCAGCAAAATGCTCAACCATTAACGACATAAATCTTTCAAGCGACCCAGCAATTGCCCTATGAATCATCACCGGAACTTTCTTTTCTCCATTTTCATCTGTATATTCAAGATTAAATCTTTCTGGCATTGAAAAATCTAATTGTACAGTTCCCAACTGCCACTCCCTACCAATCGCATCCATAAACTGAAAATCAAGCTTTGGACCATAAAAAGCCGCTTCCCCCTCTATTCTTTTGTATGGTAAATTTTCTTCTTTGGCAATTTTCTCTAAAATTACCTCCGCTTTTTCAAAAAGTCCATTTTCATTTAAATATTTTTCTGGATGTTCTGGATCCATCACTGAAAGTGAAACCCAATACTTTCCATCTTCAAACATTCCTAAATCCGTATAAAAATCTTTAATAATTGAAACAATATTTTTTACCTCTTGTTCAATTTGCTCTTCTGTACAAAAAGAATGCCCATCATCTTGAGTAATAGACCTTACTCGCGAAAGCCCCATTAATTCCCCCGCCTGTTCATCACGATATACAGTAGTAATTTCTGTAAATCTTACTGGTAAATCTTTATAAGATTTTGGATAAGCTGCATATATTTGAGTATGATGTGGACAATTCATAGGTTTCATCACAAATTCTGTATCAGACTTCCCTTTCACAAAAAACAAATCATCTTTAAATTTATCCCAATGTCCCGAAATCTTATATAAATCAGACTTTGTAATATGTGGAATAGTTACTTTTTGCCAACCCAACTTTTCTTGTAATTTTGCAATTCGTCCTATTATTAAATCACGAATTAAAGTACCTTTTGGTGTAAATAATGGCAAACCTGCTCCCACATATTCAGAAAAAGTAAATAAACCTAATTCTTTTCCAAGTTTTCTATGATCTCTCTTTTCAGCCTCTCTCATCATATTTTCATATTCTTCCAATTTCTCCTTTGTTTCAAACGCCACCCCATAAATCCGAGTTAACATCTTATTTTCTTCATCCCCCCTCCAATATGCACCAGCTACTTTTACAAGCTTAAAAGCATCAGTGGAAATTTCAGATGTATTTTCTACATGAACACCCTCACATAAATCTTCAAATTCATCACCAGTTTTATAAAAAGTAATATTTTCTCCCGCATTAACAAACTCATTTATTAACTCCTCTTTATATTCATTTCCCTTAACTTTTTCCAACGCTTCATCTCTTGAAACATCTATTTTTTTAAAATCATATTTCTGAGAAATGATTTTTTTCATCTTTTTTTGAAAATCTTTTAAATCTGCATCCGTAATTTTTTCACTTCTAAAATCAATATCATAATAAAAACCATTATCCACCACTGGACCAATAGCAAGTTTTGCATTTTTATATTTATCTAAAATAGACATCGCTAATATATGAGCCAGTGAATGTCTAATTTTAAACAATTGCGAATTTTCTTTTTTTTCTAACATATTTATTTAATTATTTTTTAAAAAACCCCTTTAAATTACTTTAAAGAGATTTTATTTTTAACTTCAACAAAACCTCTGCTTTATGCAGTCGTAGTGGTTGTTGTTGTAGTTATTGCTAACATATTATTTATATTATATGTATAAAGAAAAAAGTCAAGCCTCCCAATATTTACTTTTGGGTTTTTGGGGGTTTTGCGAAGCAAAACCCCCAAAAACCCAAAAATAAATACCAAACGCTTGACATATTTTTTATTTAATGTACAATATGCACTTTAAAAAACAAATTACCATGAAAAACAAAAATTCATCAATTTATTTAAGAACAGAAAAACAACCATTTCGTTTAAAATTAAGGTATTTAACCTTTATTGTATTATTTTTTGGTGTCATTTCTTCTACGACAGCAGTAACTATTACTCCAGAAAAAGAAACAACTTATATACTAAATCCAACAATTAAACCATTAAATGCACTGAACACAGGCATAGACTCATTTGACCAACTTATTGCAAATATTCTTGAAAAAAATACAACTCAAAAATCAACAATTAAAATATCTACTTTATTAAATACTGATAAAAAATCATTTAATCAACTTATTACAGAAATTACCGAAAAACAAGCAGAAAAAGAAAATAAATATAATTTAAACGAAAAAGAACAAAAAATTTTAGCTGCAATTTTATATGGAGAAAGTAGTCCTTTTAAAAATACCGAGAAAACAGCAGAAGAAATGTCTGAAATACTTGGTTTTATAATAAATCGATCTAAAAAATGGAATAACACTATTATGAGAATAGCTACACAACCAAATCAATTCCAAGCATACCATAAATATAATCCTAGTATTCAATATAAAGCATTCGCCACAAAAAGACATACTTTTAAACCAAACTCTTTAGAAGACAAGAAAGCAAAATGTGCTGAATATATTATTAAACAATTAATAAACGGGAATTTTAAAAATCCCCTAAACAAAGACTTGCTTTTTTATTTTCACAACAAAGATAAAATATTAATCGCTTCAACAAGTTTTGAAAATCAAAAAATAAAAATTGCCAAAGAAGGTTTAGCTTCTTACGAAAAGAAAGTTTAAATTTATCATTATTTTTCAACAAATCCGATTTGTACGGTAACTTACAGTTACCGTACAAATCGGATTTGTTGAAAAATACAAACAAAAAAGCTTGACAAATACATAAAATTAGTATACAATACTAAAACATTAAAACAAAAAATATGAAATCAACAATAAACAAACAACCAAAAGAAAATACACCAAATTACCAAAAACACCTTCAAAAAATTTTTATTATATTATCACTTCTCGCAACAACACCTGTTTTATCTGCATGCGATAAAGACATGACTCGTTCACAAGCAACTGACATGTGTCTCGACTATTATGGAGGATCATTTTCAAATAAAATACCATCCTGCGTAGATAAATTAATGGGAAACTAGATGAATAAAAAAATAATTAATTATTTTTTTATTCAAAAAAACACATAATAATATCAATTATTATAAAAAACCATGAATTCTAAAGAAAAACCAAACTTTCTTTTAAATCAAATCACCAGAAGAAATTTTTTACAATTTGCTGGTGTTTTTGTTTTAATGGGTTTAACTAGTTCGTGTTTACATTTACCCTCCAATATTTTAACTCCAGAAAAAACTAATAAAAATATAAAAATACCCGAAACCCTTATAAATCAAATTCTAAACCCAAAAAATTGGGACAAAAAAACAAAAACAATTTTAGGAAATGCAATTTATAAAAACGAAAAATTAATACCTCTTTTCGAAAACAACACAAATAATCCCAAATATCCAAATTTATTATCAATAGGAATATCAAACTACAAAAATTCTTCTAAAAATAGAAAAGAAAATATATTAACCGCCATAAAAAAATTAAACAGAACAATTATTCAACCAAACGAAATCTTTTCTTTTTTAGATACCATCGGACCAATTACTTCAAAAACTGGTTTTGTAGAAAGCAAAGTTATAAATAACGGAAAAATTGTAAATGGTATCGGTGGAGGAATATGTCAAACGTCCACCACTTTATTTAGAACAATTTACAACGCGGGATTAGAAATAAAACAAAAACAATATCACTCAAAAAACATAAAACTCTATGGCGGATTTGGATTTGATGCAACCATATCTAATAGCTCTTCAATTGATTTCAAATTTAAAAATAATACAGAAAACCCAATACAACTTAT
>JAGLGQ010000042.1 GCA_023143935.1 Minisyncoccota bacterium | reverse complement strand
CAAATCGGACCTCACGACGCGGACGAAAATCGGACCTCGACGTGAACTGACCCCCAAAAAGTGGACAAAAAACATTGCGAAGTTTATTTACTTTTTTTGTTACAATTACAAAATTAAATATGTAAAATAATATGAAAAAATTTAATATTGAAAATAAATTAAAAGCAATAGAAATGTACAAAAAAGGAGCAAGTGGTAAAGAAATATTTAAAAAACTTTTTTCTGAAATTGATATTTCAAAATATCAAGAAAACTATGCCTCAAAAACAATTTCTGCATGGAAGAGAAAGCAAAATAAAGGTTCAAAGGCAAATAGATTTAAAAAAGTCCAAGAACAATTAAAAATCTTAGAAATAGAAGTAGCTATCTTAAAAAAAGAATCAGTGCTTTTTCCATTACTCCGAAAAGAGTTAAAACTAAAAAGAAGTAAAGAAAGAAAATTTGAAATTATTTATGAAGTTAAAAAAGAAAATTCTAATTTTTCTTTAAAAACATTATTAAAATTTTATTCAGTATCAAGTTCTGGATATTACAAATATACCAATGAAAAAGATGAGAGAGAGGAAAAAGATTTTAGTCTTTTTGTACAAATAAATACAATCTTTGAAAAAAAGAAAGGAAAGAAGGGTTATAGGCAAATAGCCATGGATTTATACAAAAACCATAAACAAGTATATAGAATAATGAAAAAGTATGGATTGAAAGCTAAAATTAGAAAAGTTAATCCAGCAAGAGTAACGTTAAAGAAAAATAAAGAGAATATGTTTGTTAAAAATATATTAAGTAGGGAATTTAAACAAAAAACACCATATACTTTTGCTTCTACAGATATTACTTATCTAAAATACCAAAAAAGTTCAATTTTTGCCTTTCTTTCTGTTGTTAAAGATTTAGCTACGGGAGAAATATTATCTTGGGAGTTATCAAAAACAATGGATTTGAAATTAGTGTTGGATACAATTGATAATTTAGAAATATATTTTCAAAAAAATGATCTAGAATTAAATAAATTACTTTTACATTCAGATCAAGGTTTTCAATATACAAATATTAAGTATCATCAAAGACTAAAAGGACTTACAATAACTCAATCAATGTCTAGAAAAGGAAATTCAGTAGATAATGCACCCATTGAATCATTCTTTGGGCATATGAAAGATGAGGTTGGATACAACAAGTTAAACTTTAAAGATTTGTTTAATTTAATAGAAGAATATATGTTAGAATATAATCAACAAAGAAAGCAATGGAATAGAAAAAAGATGACTCCTGTATGTTACAGAGAATATCTTTTTGAAAAAAACTTCGCGCTTTAATAAGTACACTTTTAGGGGGTCAGTTCATTCTCCCCGAGCTCAATTGTTTTTCATTATCATTCAAAACATACTTCCGCTTTTCAAATCTGCACGAAAGTGAATAAATTCACTTTTTCTCTCATCTCCTTAAAATAAAAACTACACAAAATGTGTAGTTTGTTTTGGGTGCTGAGAGGCAGACTTGAACTGCCGACACCTTGAGCTTCAATCAAGTGCTCTACCAACTGAGCTATCTCAGCAAATATATTCATTATAAAATATAACAAATATAAGAATATTTTACATTAAATTATAAAAAATTCAAATTTTTTTATTTCAAAAAATATTTTCTATCCTTTTTTATGAATTTTTTACGAGCCTTGCTCGTAAGAAATTTCCCAAACTTTAATTTAAAAAATTATTTCAATTTTTATTATAAGTATGTTAAAATTCTCAACATATTTTATATTTATGGACAAAGATTTAAAAAAAGGTCAAGAATATTCATTTAAAATGCTGGGAATACAAATTGCTTTAATTTTTGCTGTTCCTTTAGTTTTAGTTTTTATGGCTTCTTCTTTTTTTTCTATAAAAGTTCTTTATTTATTACCCATATCTTTTATTGTTTCTTGGGTTCTTATGTTTTTTTTATATAAAAAAACAATGAAACAATTTATTAATAATAAAAATTTAAATAAAAAAATATGTTAGGAATAGAAAGAGGATTAGTGCCGATTAAATCAGAAATTATTTTTCAAATTTTTGGTTTTAATATTGCAAATTCTACATTATTAATTTTTGTGATAATGTTTTTAGTTATTATTTTTAGTATTTTTATTTCTAAAAATACTAAATTAAAACCAAACTCTTTTCAAGTTATTGTAGAAATGATTTATGAAAATTTAATGTCATATATAATTGAATTGATGAATAATCATCCTCACGCAAAAAAAGTTTTTCCTGTTATTGCTACAATTTTAGTATATTTTGTTATTTCAAATATAATAGCTTTGGTTCCCGGAATAGCAAATATTACATATCATAATGAACCAATGTTTAGAGCTCCAACTTCTGATTTTAATACAGTTATTGGTATTTCTTTTGCTACTGTGTTAATTATAAATATTATTTCCATAAAAGAACAGGGAATTTTAAGTTATTTGGGTGAGTTTGTAAAAATAAAAGAAGTTTATCAAGGATTTAGAAAAGGAATTGGTGAAGGATTAAATTCTTTAGTAGAATTTTTTGTCGGTTTACTTGATATTATTGGAGAACTTGCTAAAATATTGTCATTATCTTTTAGGCTATTTGGTAATATTTATGCAGGTGAAATTATTGCTTTGATTATTTTAGGATCATTCATTTATGTTTTACCAGCAATGTGGACTTTATTTAGCGGATTTATAGGGCTTTTGCAAGGGATTGTCTTTGCATCATTAGTAGCTGTATATTACAGTTTGTCTATTAAACCTAGAAAAAAAGATTAATTATTAAATTTTAAATATTTATTATGGATGTAGAATCAGCAACAATTTTAGCAAAAGGGGTGGCGACATTATCAATGTTTGGTACGTCTATCGGTCAGGGTTATTTAATAGGTAAAGCATTAGAAGGAATGAGTAGAAATCCTAGCGTTGCAGGTATGCTTTTTGCAAGGATGATTATCGGTGCTGCTATTGCAGAGTCAGCAGCTATTTATGCATTGATTGTCTTCTTTCTTCTTTAATTTTAAAAATAAATTTATCATATGGAAATTTTAAGCAATATTGGTTTTGATTGGCAAGTAGCTTTAGTTAATTTTTTAAATTTTTTAATTATTTTTTGGATTTTAAAAAAGTATGTTTTTCCAAAAATTTCAAAAATTATTAGTGAGCGTAAAGAATTTATAGAAAAAGGAGTTAAAGATTCAGAAGAAGCTAGCGTATTATTAAGTGAAGTTGGAGAAAAAAAAGATAAATTAATTAAAGATGCAAAAATAGAGGCATCTGAATATGTTAAAAAATCGCAGGAATCAGCAAAATCGCAAGAAACAGTTATTGTTAAAGGGGCCAAAGAAAAAGCTGGAGAAATTATAGAAAAAGGGGTTAGAGACGGGGAAGACCAAAAAAGTAAAATAATAGATTCGGCTCAAAATGATATTTCTAAATTAGCTATTTTAGCTACAGAAAAAATTTTAAGAGAAAAATAAAATAAAAAAATCACTATAAAAAATAGTGTTTTTTTGTGGCATAATAATATTTAATTTAATTTGTTTTTATGTTATTATTTTTAAGAACATGTGTATTTCTTTATTTAATATTTAATTAATAATTTTTCAAAGAAAATTATTTTTTTAATTTTAAATTTTTATAATGATATTTAATAATAAAAAAAATAAAAAGAATAAAAAAAAGAAAGGTTTTTCGCTTGTTGAAGCTTTGATTTCTATTACTATTTTAATGATTTCTGTGGCAGCTCCCCTCAAGCTTGCTGGAGATGGTATAAATTCCACCAGTATTGCAGAACAACAAATTGTGGCATTTTATCTCACTCAAGATGCCATGGAATATGTTAAAAACATAAAAACAAATAATAGGTTGTCTCATGAGGATATTACAACAGGATTGGATAAGTGTAATATAGATATTCCACCCAATCGTGGTTGTAGAATTGATACCGTGTCAGGCTCTATAGCCATGTGTTCAGTAGGTTGTGTAAATGGAGTATTAAGATTTGATGAAAATACTGGAATGTATAATTATAATAACGGTAATCCACATTCAATTTTTACAAGACAAGTAAAAATTTTTCCCAAACGTACAGACCCTGTAACTTCAGCTGTTTTAGAAATGCAAGTGGAAGTTTCTACAAAATGGACAAGTATTAATAACCAACCACAAGAATATAAATTAAAAGCTAATTTGTTAGATTGGTAAATAATTATAAAATTTTAAATATTATAATGTTTATAATTATTTTTATGTTATAATTTTTGATAATGAATATTTCTTCTTTTTTGTTAAAAAATAAAAAAAAAACAAAAGGATTTACACTAATTGAATTATTAGTCGTAGTTGCAATTTTAATAATTATGACATCTATATCTATGTTTAATTATGATGAATTTGGTAAATTTACGGAATTAGAAAACGATACTTATCTTTTGGCTTTAAGTATTAGAGAGGCACAAGTATATGGTGTAAACAAAAAGTCTCGAGAAGCTACAGAGATAGAATTTGGGGAGAGTTATAGTTATGGTGTTTATTTTAATAAAACAACTGATGTTACGGGTGTTGATAGTACAAAATTTATTTTATATGTTGATGGTTTAAGAAATGATTCAACTATAAATTTAAAATTTTCAGATTTAGGTGCTACTAATTGTACCGCCGTTGGTAATGATGAATGTTTTTCTCAAATTGAATTCAAAAAAGGAAATAAAATAAAAGAGCTGAAAGTCCACGATTCAACAAGTTGGAATGTTGTTGATGAGATTGATATACAATTTAGAAGACCAAACCCAGACGCTTTAATTAAATCAGCAGGTGTTTCTTATGGAAGGGCTCGGATTATTATAGAAGATAAATTCAGTACTTTTGAAAGATGTGTAGAAGTTGGTTCAGCTGGAGATATTTCTATTAGATCTAATTGTTAAAATTATATGAATTTCATTAACATAAAAAATAATAAAAATAATAAAAATAAAGGTTTTACTTTAATTGAATTGTTGGTTTCTATTTGTTTATTTACAATTGTTCTCACAATAGCTTTTACTGCGTTATATTCAATTATGGATGCTAATAAAAAGACCAAAACAGTTAAGTCAGTTGTAAATAATTTAAATATGGCCATGGAATCAATGACCAGAGAAATAAGAGTGGGGTATAGATATACATGTAATAGTACAACTCCCGCAACCCCCGGACAAGATTGTGTTTCGCCAGCACCCCTATTTTCATTTAAAACAAAAGATGGACAGAATGCATTTTTTAGATACAATGATACTGAAAAAATAATAGAGAGAAAAATAGATGGGAAAGAAAATACTCCAGTAACATTGACAGCTACAGATGTGATAATAGATAATTTAAGTTTTTATGTAAAGGGTACAGCTAGCGGTGATGATTTACAGCCAAGAGTTTTAATTTTGATGAAAGGACATGTGGAAAGAGAAGGAGTTAATTCTGAATTTAATATTCAATCTACGATTTCTCAGAGAAAGTTAGCTCCTTAATTTTAAATTTTTATAATGATATTTAATAATAAAAAAAGGAATAAAAAAGAAAGAGGTTTTTCTCTCGTTGAAGCCCTGATTTCAATTACCGTATTAATGATTTCTGTAGCAGCTCCCCTTAAACTTGCTGGAGATGGTGTAAATTCTGCAAGTATTGCAGAACAACAAATTGTAGCCTTTTATCTTACTCAAGACGCTATGGAATATGTTAAAAACATGAAAACAAATAATAGATTATCTCTTAATGATATAACAACAGGATTAGATAATTGTAATGTAAATATTTTACCAAATCGTGGTTGTAGAATTGATACAGTAGCAGGTTCTACGGCCTCATGTTTAGTAGACTGTACAAATGGGTTGTTAAGATTTCATGAAGGAACCGGAGTATATGATTATGATAATACAGGAAGTGTAGATTCAATTTTTAAAAGACAAGTAAAAATTTTTCCCAAACGTACAGACCCTGTAACTTCAGCTGTTTTAGAAATGCAAGTGGAAGTTTCTACAAAATGGATAAGTTTTAACGGACAAGAACAAGAATATAAGCTAAAAGCTAATTTATTAGATTGGTAAATAATTATGAAATTTTTAAAAAATACAAAAAAAGATACGCAAAGAGGTTTTATGATTTTAATTTCCATTGTAGTTTCTTCATTGCTACTTTCCATAGGAATGTTTATTGCCACTATATCATTGAAAGAATTACAGCTTTCTATTTCTGCAAAAACAACTCAGCAAGCTTTTTTTGCAGCCGATACAGCTATAGAGTGTGCGTTGTATCAAGATATAAGAGTTAGGCAATTTAAAATTAATAATACGGATGCAGCTGCTCCTACAACTATTTTATGTAATGATGAGACTGGTATTAATGTTTTGGACTTGGTTGTATCAGAATCTCATGGTGGTGCGGATTGGGCGATATCCGTCTTTGAAGGGTCTTTGGCAGATGACCAAACCGACCCTCAAGATGTGGCAAATTCTCCATATGTAAAAATAAAAGTAGAAAAATTTAAAATAGGTACGGTAGATGATAAAACTACGATAGAAGCGTGGGGACACAACAGAAAAGCAATTAACATAGATGTAGTAGAAAGAGCCCTTAAGGTTGAGTATTAATAATATATTTCTTTTAATGGATAAAAAAGAGTCAAAAAAAAGAATTAAAATCTTGAGAGAAACCATAAATCATTATCGTTATTTATATCATGTAAAAAATATTTCTGAAATTTCAGAAGAAGCACTAGATTCATTAAAAGACGAATTAAAAAAAATTGAAGAAAAATATCCAGATTTAGTTACTTTGGATAGTCCTACTCAAAGAGTTGCGGGAAAAGTTTTAGAAGAATTTCAAAAAGTAAAACATAAAGTTGTACAATGGTCTTTTGATGATGCTTTTTCGGAAAATGATTTAGAAAATTTTGAAAAAAAAGTAAAAAATTTTTTAAATAAAAAATTTTTTAAATCTTGTTTAGAATATTTTTGTGAACTAAAAATTGATGGTTTAAAAATTATTTTAGAATATGAAGATGGTATTTTAAAGACAGCAGCCACAAGGGGAGATGGAAAGGTCGGAGAAGATGTTACTGAAAATATAAAAACCATTGAATCTATTCCTTTAAAATTACAGAAAAAAATTTCTGGTATTTTTGAAGGAGAAATATATATTTCTAAAAAACAATTTGAAAAAATAAATAAAAAACGCAAAAAAGAAAAACTAGAATTATTTGCAAATCCCAGAAATTTAGCAGCGGGTACTTTACGCCAATTAGATAGTTCAATCGTTGCGGAAAGAAAATTAGATGTTTTTATATACGATATAGTTTTAATAGATGAAGAACATGAATTTAAAACTCAAGAAGAAGAAATGATATTTCTTTCAGAATTGGGTTTTGTAATAAATCATAATTATTTTTTAGCGTCATCTCTTAAAGAAGTTTGGAATTTTTATAAAAAACAGAATAAAAAAAGAGAGGGATATAATTATTGGATAGATGGAATAGTTTTAAAAATTAATAATATTTCTCTTCAAAAAACTTTAGGGTATACAGGGAAAGCTCCAAGATATGCTATAGCTTTAAAATTTCCTGCAGAACAAAAAACAACTATTATAAAAAATATTGAACTTCAAGTTGGAAGAACGGGGGTAATTACGCCAGTAGCAATTTTAGAACCAACAGAAGTTGCAGGTTCAGTTGTTTCTAAAGCATCTTTGCATAATGCAGATGAAATTGAAAGATTGGATGTAAGAATAAATGACACAGTAATTATTGAAAAAGCAGGAGATATTATTCCCAAAGTTATAAAAGTTTTAGTTGAATTTAGAGAGAAAAAAACAGAAAGATTTATTTTTCCAAAAAAAGTTGCTGGTTGTGGTGGTGATGGAAGTATAGAAAAAATAGATGGACAAGTGGCTTATAAATGTAAAATTTTAGACTCTTTTGAGCTTCGGGTTAAAAAAATTACATATTTTGTATCTAAAAAAGCTTTTGATATCACCGAACTTGGTCCAAAAAATATTGAAAAGTTTATTCAAGAAAATTTAATTTCAGAACCAGCAGATATTTTTAATTTAACAATTTCAGATATAGAAGTATTAGAAGGATTTGGGCAAAAATCTGCTGATAATATAATTAAAGCTATTAATGATAAAAGAACAATTCCTTTGGTACGATTTTTAATTTCTCTGGGAATTGATGAAGTGGGGGAGGAAACAGCCCTTTTGCTTTCTGAAGAATTTAAAACTTTGGAAAAAATACAGGGGACAAAACAAGAGATTTTAGAAAATATTGATGGTATCGGTGGAGTGGTTGCAGAAAAAATTATATCTTTTTTTATAGATAAAAAAAATCAGATTTTAATAGAAAATTTATTGAAAGAAATAGAAGTTTTGTCACATAAATCTAATGTTTTAAAAAATCACTATTTTTCAGGTAAAAAAATTTTAATAACTGGTACTTTTGAAAATTTTTCAAGAAATAATTTAAAAGAAATAATTAGAGCCAAAGGGGGAAAAAATGTTTCTTCAATTTCAATCCAAACAGATATTTTATTAACGGGAAAAAATGCTGGTTCTAAACTTAAAAAAGCTGAAGATTTTAAAATAGAAATACTTGATGAAAAAAGTATTTTAAAATTAATTAGTGTTTAAGTATTCTATTTACTCCCTTTTTCCTTAATATATTTTCCAACTTTATACCAAAATAATTTTTTTTTATCAAAAATGCTTTTTTTTGTTTGTTTAACCTCTCCAAATATTCTATGGACTTCTTTTAATGGCATATTTTTAAAAAAACCAATATAATAAGAAAAAGACCCTTGTCCATACACAGCCTTTTCTCCAAAATAATTTCGTACAATATCAACTATTTCTTGCATTTCATTATGATAAGTTTTTGGGCGACCAGAAACTCTATTTTTTAAAATGTCAGCTACAGACGAAGAAGAACCCTTTGTTTTGTCTGTTGTGGATTTTGGTAAATGTTTTCTTTTTTTGGGAAAGAATTTTCTAATATGTTCATTTTTACTTTGTTGTGCAGAAAGGGGGTCTTTTAGAAATTTTTTAATTTCTGATATTGGAAAAATATCAATTATTTTTCCCAAAGCATAATCTCCCGTTTTTGAAAATTTTAATTTTTTAATTTCTAAATCCCCCCCTCTGATTTTTTCTTTTAAATCTTGAATACTTTCAGATTTCAATATAATTGCAGGGGATTTTTTATTACCGTCTATTATTTCTATCATTTCTCCAGAGTTAAAAAATTCGGTAGTATAAAACCTTAAGAATTTTTTCTCTCTTATTATTTCTTTTACAGATTTTTTGGTTATTAAAGTTAATATTTTCATATAAAGTTTTTTAATATGTGAATTATTTTGTACACAAAATCTTTATTATATATGCTCTTTATGATATCATATTAATATGTCTGACAATAATCAAAATTTAGAATTAGAAAGCAAAATTTTTTATTTAAATCTTGATAAAATTGTCCCCAATCCATTCCAACCCAGAATTACTTTTGATGATTCCAAGTTATCTGCTTTGGCTGATTCCATAAAACGATATGGAGTTTTGCAACCCATTGTAGTTAGTAAAAAACGAAAAGATGATGATCAATCAGAATATTATGAAATTATAGCAGGAGAAAGAAGATTTAAGGCGTCCAAACTTGCTGGACTGTCTCAAATACCAGCTATCGTAAAAGATAAAGAACCAACTGATGCAGAAAAATTTGAACTTGCTATTATAGAAAATATTCAAAGAGAAGATTTAAACCCAGTGGATAGAGCAAAAGCATTTTTAAGATTAACAGAAGAATTTAGTTTAACACATGGAAAAATTGCTGAGAGAATGGGAAAATCTAGGGAGTATGTTTCAAACTCTATTAGAATATTAACTTTATCAGATGAATCTTTGGATGCTTTAATACGCGGAGATATTTCCGAAGGGCATACCAGAGCATTATTACTTTTAAAAGAAAGAGTTTTTGAACAAAAGGAACTTTTACAAAAAATTATACAGGAAAAATTAACTATCAGAAGTGCTGAAAGATTAGCTAAAAATGTTTTAGAAGGACAAAAAAGGGAGTTGTCTCATAAATCTTCCCAAGGAAAGAATAAAGCAATTGAAACAAAATTATCGGAAACATTTGGTACAAAAGTTCAAGTTAATTCTAGTGAAAATGGTGGTGGTGGAAAATTAATTATTGAATATTTTTCTGATGAAGATTTAGAAAAATTTTTAGCATTAATTAACCCAGAGGATGTAGTTAAACAAGAGAGTTTTACAAATGCTCTTCAAGATTCTCAACAAGATGAAGATTTAGTATTAAAAGAAGAAAAAAAGGAAGAGGAAACTGTTGTTTCAGAAGTTGTAAATAATCAAGAAAAAGATAAGGTGGAAGAAACAGGGGGTTATGATATTAATTTTGGAGCTCCACCAATTCCCGTAAAAGTTGAAGAAAAAGAAGAAGAAGAAAAAGAGGAGATTGTTTTAGGGGATGACAAAAAAAATTTTGATTTTTTGAATCAAGAAATTAATAATTTTTCTGTTTCTAGCAAAGAGAAAAAAGAAGAAGAATTTGACAACGAATATAAAGAAGAACCAATTGTTTTTGAAAAACAAGAAGTGGATGAATTACCACAGCCCCAAGAAATAATAAAAGAAGAACGAGTGGAACCAGAAATAGTTTTAGATAATAGACTGGAAAATATTGAATTTTCAGAAT
>JAGLGQ010000041.1 GCA_023143935.1 Minisyncoccota bacterium | reverse complement strand
TAACTTTCCGCCATATGTCCTTAGACATTACATGTGGCTATTGACTATCTTTACTTTTTATGTAATTATATAATAATAAAAGTAAAAGCTTTTGCTTTTTTAATTTAAAAATTATGGAAAAACCACTAAAACTAATACCGTTTATACCGGAACGAGTTCCTAAAAACTTAAAAGAAACAATCTGTTTCGAATTAAAAGAAAAACTAAATAAGGGTGGTTTTTCTATTAACCCAGATACCCTTTTGGAACTTTCTGAAATTATAGCCGAAAAAGAAAATGCGCACAAGGAAGAAATAAAAAAACTAAAAGAAAAATTTTCTATTGACCCCATGATGAAAATCTCTACCAAAGAAACCGTAAAAAAATTTATTTTATCAAAACATAGTGCTTTCTCATCAAGGGAACAAAATATTTTAGAGGAAAAAAGAAAAAATAAATCAGAAAATCCTAAAAAACCTTTTGGAATTATGATGATTGATATTGATAACTTCAAAAAAATAAATGATACTTGTGGACATCATGCTGGTGATATTGTACTTAAAGAAATAGCAAAAATAATCAAAAACAATATACGAAGCAATCCAGAACAAAAAATAGACATGGTGGGTAGATGGGGTGGTGATGAAATAATGATTATCATAGAGGGTGAAGAAAAAAATATATTGGGTGCGGCTAAGCGTATATTAAAAACAATCCGAAAGACAAATATTAAATACGAAAATGAAGAAATACAAACAACTGTAAGTGTGGGGATTGCTTCATACCATGAAAACCTAGAAAAAATGTATAAGAATGTAGATAAAGCTTTATTTATGGCAAAAGGAGATGAAAAAAATCAAGTTAAAAAAGAAATTGAAAGTGGAAATCTTAAAATAACAACACTGGAAACAAGAAAAACTGCAAGAAACCAAATTTACCATATAGACGAAAAAGGAAATTTAGAAAAAATTGAATTATAAAATTATGAAAATCAAATATTGCTAATATTTTCTTTTTGTGGCATACTTTTGATATTAAAATTGAGTAATTAAAAAATTATGTCATTGAATAGCAATGGAATGTGGAATCGAAAAAAAAATCAAGAAACATTAAAACGAGCAGATAGAATAAGAGATTTTTTGAAAATACAAGAAAAAACTACTGGAATAAGAGTTGGGGCAAGAACAACGGGAGAAATGGAAGGAATAATATCAAAAATTATCGAATACAAACTGGGAGAAATGAAAGAAATGAAAGAAATGATAAATGGAAAATTTAATCCAGAATTAATATTTCTCTTCAAAAAAGCATGGTTTAATGTGTTGAAAAAAAAATATTCCAAAATAAATTAAATATTAAAAAAACCTAAATCCTCTTTTTACAGAACGAAACAAAAAAACAATGACCAAAAATCATTGTTTTTTTATATTTTTTTTAAAAAATAATTAATTATTTTCTTTTTCCGGCTTCTAAAATAGGCAACCCTGCTTCTGTTGGTACATATATTACTTGGTTACTTTGTTTAAGATTATTTATCCATAAATATCTTAAATATGCTTCGTTGTCCTTAAGACCATCTGCAATAATTCTGTTAGACTCTGCGACTCCTTTTGCTCTTTCAACTTCCGCCTCTGCTTCATAAACCGCAGATTCTTTTTTTGCTTTAGCTTCTTCAATTGATACTTTTTTTGTCCATTCAGCTTCTGCTAATTCTGCTTTTCCGTCCATTTCTTTTGACCAAACATTGTAAACTTTACCTACTGCACTAAATGCAAATAATACTACCATTAATGCAATAATTAAAAATATTATTAATTTTAACGATAAATTTGGTTTTTTATTTAATTCCATATGTTTATATTATAACATTTTAACCAATAATTTAAAATTTAATTTAAATCACGATAAAACTTTCAAAATTAGATAAGGTACGAGAAGACAAGTGAAATTTTTTTGAGCGGTACTAATTGTACCGTGAAAAAAAATTTACACGCAGTCGACGAAGTAACTCGCTAATTTTGGAAGTTTTTATTTAAACTTTAAAAATTGAGTGCAATGCAAGGCGACAAGAAAAAAATTTACGAAATGTATGAATATACATTGAATAAATTTTTATTCGCAGTCAACGAAGCAGTGCCTCAATTTTTAAAGTTTAAATTAGGCTTCGCCTACTCCAAATCGAGTATATCTTTTTATTTCCGTTCCCGCCTCTTCAAGTAATTTAGCAACTGTTTTTGAAGGATCTTTGATAAAACCTTGTGTTAAAAGCACTCTTTCTTTAAAATATGAATTTATTTTTCCTGCAAGAATTTTTTCCTGCATATCTGCTGGTTTATCTGCAACTTCTTCTTTTAAAGTGTCTATTGCTTTTTGTCTTTCCTCCTCATTAATATCTTCTTCTTTTAAATATCTAGGGTGTTGCGCTGTAATGTGCATAGAAATATCTTTTGCTAATTCATCAGAAACTTCAGTAGAAAATTCCACCATAGCTCCCACAGAATTATTTACATGAACATATGAACCTACATTTCCAGAATATTTTTCAAATCTAATAACTTCAATTCTTTCTCCAAATTTTTGTGTTCCCTCAGATAAAATCGTAGCTACTTCTTCATTGTCTTCAACAACATCTAAATTATTTTTTATAATAACTTCAATTACTTGTTCTGCTAAATTTTTAAATTCTTCGTTATTAGCCACAAAATCTGTTTCACAAGCTAATTCTAAAATTAAATTATCTTTTACTGTAACAACTCCCGCCCCAAGTTCTCTATCTCCCTTTTTTGCTGCAATTTCACCTGACCTTTTTGTTAAAGCAATTTTTGCTTTTTCTAAATCTCCCTCCGCTTCCTCTAATGCTTTTTTACATTGCATTATTGAAACCCCAGTCTGATTTCTTAAATCTTTTATCAAATCAATATTAATTTCTGTCATATTCTTATTTTTTTATATCAAATAATTCTCTAATAATGTATTCTACTGTTCCTCTTGATCTGTCGTTAGCTAAAATAGGATAATTAAATTTAGTTATATCTGTATCTGTGCTAGAAATTGAAATAACATCAATTTTTTTATCAGATGCTTCTTTTACTGCAATATCTTCATCTTTTCCGTCAATTACTACAATTGCTTTTGGAAGTTCCACTAATTTTACAAGTCCAAAATAATATTTTTTAAGTTTTACTATTTCTTTTTCTTTCTGTAAAGCTTCTTTTTTTTTATATTTTGAAAACTCACCGTTTTCAGATTCTTCCATTAATTTTCTTAATTTGAAAATTCTTTTTTTAATTTCTGGAAAATTACTAATAGTTCCACCAATCCATCTATTATCTACATATAAAATATTTTCATTTTCAGCAAGTTCAGAAGTTAAATCCTTAATAATTGCTTTACTTCCAACAAAAATAATTTTTTCGCCTTTAGAAAAAATCTCTGTTAATCTTTCTTTTGCTTTTGCAATAGATTCAACTGTTTTTTCTAAATTAATAATATCTAATCCATCTTTTGACCCTAAAATTAAATTTTTAGTAGACGGATGTCTTTTTGATTTTGAGTATCCGAAATGTGCACCCACTGCAAACAATTCATCAACTACATTATTTGTATTTGTCATAATGAACGATATAATACCAGAAAATCCAACTTTTTTCAAGGTTAGATTTTTCTATTTTCCAACAAATCTGATTTGTACGGTAACTGAGTTACCGTACAAATCGGATTTGTTGGAAAATAAAAATACCAATATTAATACTGGTATTTTTTTCATACATATAATTTCCTCAATTTTTAAAGTTTAAATTTAAACTTTCAAAATTAGATGAGATATGAGGAGACAAG
>JAGLGQ010000040.1 GCA_023143935.1 Minisyncoccota bacterium | reverse complement strand
GACAAGAAAAAAATTTATGAGATGTGTACGCACACATTGAATAAATTTTTATTCGCAGTCAACGAAATAGTGCCTCAATTTTTAAAGTTTAAATTTAAACTTTCATTTTTGAATGCAGAGCAAGGAAACAAACAAAAATATTATGAAATGTATAAATATACTTTGAATAATATTTTATGTGCAGTTGACAAAGCTCTGCGTCAAAAATGGAAGTTTAAATTAGAAGGGGTTTGTTGCTCCGCGTATCTCAAAATGCAAATGATTCCCCGTAGACCTCCCCGTTGACCCCACAGTTCCAATTTTTTGTCCTTTTATTACTTTCTGTCCTTGAAACACACTTACTCCATACATATGACAATATAAGGTTCTTGCTCCATTTGAATGACTAACGGAAACAAAACTACCACAACCACCATTCCACCCCCCCTTAACTGTTTTTACTACCGTTCCTGATGCTGCAACTAAAATTGGTGTACCTTTTGGTGCTGCCATATCTACACCATGATGTTTTTGTGTAATACCTCTTACTCTAAAAGATTGTGGTACTGGATGTGTCCAATAACCATAATCCCTCTTTGAAGAATATCTTTTATATATAGAACCTGCTTTTGTAACAATATATCCCGCATAATTTCCTTTAACAGTTGAAGATTTTTTCGCTGCTAAAATTTTAACTGGCAATTCTTTTTTTCCGCCCGGAATTACCATTTTTTGACCTATTTTAAATTCTTCGTTTTCTATAAAACCATTAAAATCTACTATATCTTCTTCTTTTGCTTTATATTTTTTAGCAATTTTTTCTAAAGTATCTCCCTTTACAACTTTATGTGTTAAACCACTCAATGGTAATATTACCAATTCTTGCTTTGGTTTAATTAAAGTTCCCTTTAAATCATTCTCCCATATTATAGTAGCTTGTGAAACACCAAATTCACGAGCGATGGTGGCTATATTATCTCCATCTTGCACTATATAGTATCTATTTTTCTTTTTTAATTCTTCTATATCAAAAGGTTCTGATGCTGAAAAAATTGAAGTAATATTTTTTGATTTTAAGGCTCCATCTTCTAATGTAAAATCAACTCCCCCAAAAGATTCTATATCTTTTTTATTTTTTATAAAATTATATGACAAAATTACAGAACTTTGAGAATTTACTTCGTTACTCTCTTCTACAATATCTGCTGAAATTTCTATAAAAGCCCCAGATACTTTTGTCATTGACAAAACAAAAAACAAAAACACTCCAAGTGCCATAACTCCTTTAGTTAAAAATTTTCTTTCTAATATATATTTAATAAGTTAAATAAAATTAAGTGTGGTTTGTCCAAAACAAAACCACACCATAAAGTCACTTACTAAGTATGATAGCAGTCTAAAAAAAAGGGGTCAACATCAAAACTGTGGATAAATGAGGGAAAAAATGAAAGAAATTTTAAATTTTATTGTAATATTAAATAAAGGGGGAACCCTTTGTAAAAAATTTGATATAAAAATTCCTTGTGATAAAACAATCTATCAAGGTTTTTTTTATAAAAAACAAAAAACCACTATTTAAAAATAAAGGTTGCACAAAATCATATTTCTGGTAAAATTTCTTCATTATGGAATTTATAGCTAATATTTTACCGACGTTACAATTGGTAATATCTATCCTGTTAATTATAACTGTTTTATTACAGCAGACAGGAGTTGGGCAAGGAACTGGTCTTGGTGGTGGTGATGCTTCAGGTGTCACTCCTTCAAGAAGAGGTTTAGAAAAAGTTTTATTGAAAGTTACAATAATTCTAGCTTCTTTGTTTTTCTTAACATCAGTTTTAGACCTAATAATTAAATAACCCATCAGAAACACCATAAGCTCTGATACATAAATTTAATGATTAAAACTACATTCACGAAATTATTTAATAAATTAAAGATTTTTTATAAAAAAGAAAAAAAAATAGCTTTCTTGTTGCTTTTTCTTTTATTTCTTCTTTTATTATCTCCAATTTTAAGTAATAATTACTTAATTGAAATACCAAAAAAAGGAGGAGAAATTAATGAAATCATAATAGGATCAAGAATAAGATTCGTAAATCCAACAATAGCAATATCTCAAATAGAAAAAGATTTATTACCTTTAATATATTCCCCATTATTAAAAAGAGATACTAACGGGCAACTAGTAAGCAATGTCGCCACTGTAACTTTATTAGAAGATAAAAAAACATATTTAGTAAAATTAAAAAAAAATGTTTATTTTAGCAACAACCAACTTCTTTCAAGTGATGATGTTATTTTTACAATTAAAACTATCCAAGACCCTTTAATTAAATCGCCCTTGGCTAGTGAATTTTTAAATGTTAAATATAAAAAAATAGATGATTTTCAATTAGAATTAACTTTAAACGAAGAATATTCTCAATTTAAAGACACTCTTACTCATCTTTATATACTACCAAAAAAATTATGGGAAACTACAAGTCATACTGAATTCCCCTTTTCTACTTTAAATATTCAACCTATCGGGTCAGGACCTTATATGGTAAAAAAAATAAACAGATCTTTAAAGGGAGAAATAATTAAATATGAATTAACTAGAAATGTAAATTATCATAATAAAGATAATGTATTTTTAGATAATATTAATTTTTATTTCTTTAAAAATAAATCAGAATATTTAAATAGTTTAATATACTCTGATAGAAAAATAATTAAAAACATGTCTTTAGTATCTACAACTTCTATAGATGAATTAAATAATTCTATTGCCTATCTTAAAGCAAATGTTGAAAAAATAAAAAATCCAAAAGTTTTTGGTTTATTTTTAAAAACAGAAAATGAATTTTTAAAAGATGAAGATATAAGAAAATTAATTAAATTATCAATAAATAAAGAAGAAATAACAAAAAATATATTTAACAATTTTGCTGAACCATTAGATTCCATATTATTTGATAAACCATTGAAAATAACAAATAATGAAAATGAATATCAAAAAATAATAGAAAATTTAGAAAAAAAAGAATATATAAAAAAAGAAGATGGATTGCTTTATGATAAAAATCAAAGGGCTATAAAATTAAATATTCAAATTATTGATTCAAAAGAATTTGCGGATATAGCAAATAATATAAAAAATCAATTAAAAAAATCTGGTATAGAAATAGATATTGTAAAATATGAAGAAAATAATTTTCTTGATGAAGCAGTAAGAAATAGAAATTTTGACCTTCTGCTTTTTGGATATCAAACAAATTTAAAACAAGATTTCTTTCATTTATTTCATTCTACTCAAATTTATGACCCTGGCCTTAATATTAGTGAAATTAAAGATAAAAAAATAGATGATTTAATTTTAAATTTAAGAAAAGAATTATCAAAAGAAGAAAGAAAAAATCAATCCGACCAGTTAGATGATTTAATTATAGGAAAAAATACTTTTATTCCCCTATACAATCCATACTATTTATATATAATGGATTCAAGAATAAAGGCTTTTCAAGAAAAAACAATTAATTCAATAGAAAATAGATTTAATCATGTTGAAAATTGGTATATAAAAACAGAAAGAATTTTGCCATTTTTTGATAAATAATTTTTTCAATAAAAGCAAGCGGTCAAATACAAGTTTGAAAGCTTACTATTATTTAAAAAATAAAAATATTATGTACAATAAAGAAGAAACTAATAATACTAATACTATTGTTAATAAAACAAATACAAAATTTATAAAAAAAAGAAAACCTTTTAAAAAGGCTAATGCTTTTGACAAAAGGATGAATAAGGGAAATTATGATACTTCTTTCTCTTTAAGGTCGCCAAAAAAAGTAAACGATATTATACAAGATGACAGAATTAGAGTATTAACTTTGGGAGGATTTGAAGAAGTGGGAAGAAATATGTTTGCCATAGAAAGCAAAGACAGTATCTATATTTTTGATGCTGGATTTTCTTTTACATCAGAAGATGATGCCCCCGGAATAGATTATACTTTACCGAATATTCAATATTTATCAGAACATAAACATAAAATAAAAGCTCTAATAATTACACATGGTCATTTAGATCATATTGGTGGTATTCCATTTTTAATGGATAAACTTGGTAATCCCCCAATATACACAAGAGAATTAACGGCATTATTAATTAAAAAAAGATCGGAAGAATTTCCAAATATTCCTAAACTAAAAATATCTTTAGTGGAACCCGGTGATCAAATTAAAATTGGAGATTTTTCTTTTGAATTTTTTAATGTTAC